>OMKD01000262.1 GCA_900299495.1 Sphingobacteriales bacterium | reverse complement strand
CTTAATTACTGTTTGAAAAAGTGTAGTATAAATGTTTGATATTCAAAGTTTACAGAGTAATTCAGAAACTCCAACCCTGATTGCCATATTATTGGCGGTAAGTCTTTGTGTGGTATTGTCCGCACTAATCGTTTTGACTTACGACATCACAACGAAAGTTTCTAGGAAAGATCATAATTATATACAGTCTCTTGCTATGATATCCATCTTAGCGACCATGGTTATGCAGGCTGTTGGGGATAGTTTAGCGCGCGGATTGGGTATGCTAGGGGCACTAGCAATCATCCGATTTAGAACAACCTTACGTGATCCGCGTAATATGACCTTTATGTTCGCCTCCCTTGCAGTGGGTATCTCCTGTGGTGTATTTGGATTTACAATAGCAGTAACAGGGACACTTATGTTTTGTGTTGTTGCAATTATCCTAAGATTTTCTGTTTTCGGGAATCCTGATCCATTGATTGGAATACTTAAGGTGACGCTGTATTATGAAAAAGGGAATGCTAGTATTGCTAGGATGGAGTCTGTTTTGAAATCCTTATGCAAGGAGTATCGTTTGACCGATATGCGCACAAGGGATAAGGACATCACGCTTGAAACGGAGTTTAATGAGTACGGGAAAAAGGTGATCACCAAGAGTATGAATAAGCGGGTAAAAGATCTTTCCTACGAGTTGTATTTGAGAAATGATATTCAGGATACTGATCTGTTGGATAAGTTTACTGAATTGGAAGATGTGCAGGAAGTAAGCTTGCGTTTTGTTAAAGGTCAAGACAAATTATAATGGATATACTTAAAAAAATATACAATCCGCTCTATTTAATTGCTGTAGGTTTTGCTGTTTTCTTATTTATATACAAGAGTCAGTTGAAATCAAATCAGGATCAGTTTTTTGGTTTTGCAGAAAATTTGGAAATGGAGGTGAATCTTGATTTCCCTGTTCAGGTAAATGGAATTCTGGTTCAGGAAGGAGACTCTATAAACAATGCTTCTCCGCTTTTAAATCTAACCCAACTGGCCTTATCTAAGGACATCAATGACGAACAGTTTAAGATTGCAGAACTGGATGCGAGATTTCAAACGAATCGTAATATCATCAAGAGTGAGATCAATTTGGTCAATGCGGAGTATCAGGAGAATCTGAATGAGATCGATGCAAAGATCAAGAGTCTTGAAAATGAAATCGTATTACACGAGGATATGAAAGCAGGCTTGAAGAGTTTACAACTTGAGAAAGAGGATGCAAAAATAAAAGCTATACGGACAGAGATTGATTTGTTGATCAAATCAAGAATTGATCTGAAAAAAGTTAATCAAACCCTTGTTGGAGGATTAAATCAAAAGATCAGTGATGAGTTGAACAATTTAAAAGCTTCAATATCGAGGCATAATAGCGATGTATCCTTCAACGAAAAGAAATTGAATAAACTGTCCTTGCGCTCGCCTGGAAAGGCATTAGTTGGGAATATTCATGTAAAGGAGGGCGAATACGTGGATGCCTTTGAAACAATGATTACTCTTTATGAACCCAATCCTACTCAGGTTAAGGGTTTTGTACATGAAGGCATGCGTATAAATGTGAACATAGGCGATGAATTTACTATTCGTTCTATTCAGGATGCGGATAAGGTCATAAAAGGAAAGATAACCGGTCTTGGGGCACGTATCGTAGAGATTCCAGAACGCCTTCGTCGGGTACCTACTATGAAAATGTATGGTCGTGAAGTTGTACTTTCAATATCTTCAGAAAACAGCTTTTTGCAAGGTGAGAAAGTGATTATTAGTAATTGATAGGAAGGATTTGAATATTCTATGAATAGAGCTTTTATGGTAAGCAAAGGATTATATACGGTGGTTTTTATTTTGTTTCTAATGACTGGATCAAAGGCGCAGATAAGCTTTGCTGATTATTTGAGTAGTGAAATTGAGAACATACAAGCTACTTTCCCTGCAGTTGAAGCTTCTGGGCTTAGCTACAAGGCTCCCTTGGTTCGAAGATGGGATTTCAGAATGGATACGGATGAATTCTTGTTGGAGCGCCAGGAGTATGAGATTCGTGGAAATCTGTCCACCAGAGCGATCCGAAAATATCAAAACAAGCTATATGAAGGCTATGAGAAAGAGCTGAGATTAGAACAAATCAAAACGAGACAAATAGATGTCCAGGCAATTTATGATCGATATCTTCAATCCTATTTTGCACAAAAAGAAACAACTATAAATCAAGCAATCATTCCTTATATCAATGATCAGATTTTGATGCTCAAAAAGGTAGATGTTAATGGTGAACTATCACTATATGACTATCTAGAAAAGGAAAGGCAGTTGGATTTGATCGAATGGGACCTTTCTAAAAAAGGTAAACTTTTGGAGTCTTTGTTGCCCGCAATGGATCAGATGATATCTATTGAAGGTATAGAAGGTTTTGTCGAATCCGTAAATCTTAAATTAAGACTACAATATCCAGATTTCTTTTCTGATCAATTGGATATTGAACGTATTGAAGATGAATATAACCTTGAAGTTGCCCAGGCAAGTCAGGTGTTGGATTTCTTTAGAGTAAATTATAATGGTCCGCATACTGATCCTTTTGAGGAACGTCTTAGTGTTGGAGTAGCAACGAATTTTAGACGTTCTGAAAAGCGAGAATTAGATCTTGTAGAGCTTCAACTAGAGAAGAAATTAGAAGAGGAGCAAATGGTGCAAAGGCAGCTGAAATTCAAAGAGGATGTCAGTGAAGCCCTACTCCAGTTTAGGACCTCTGTTGAGCTTTATTATTCGTTCGTAAAGCTGTTTGAATCCTTGGAGGAGCAACAAGCTATAATTGATGCTCAAAATCCAGTCACGAAGCGCGATATTCTGAAGTGGTTAGACTTAAAGATCGACTATCAAAAGAATAGGGAAAAGATGGTCCAATACGAGAAGGAAGTATTTGAAGCTTATCTCGATTGGTTGAATGTGAGTGGGATCTTAGATCAGTATTATTCAGTTGACTTTCTTTCTCCTGTTCTTTCTGCAGATGTTTTACTTATGCCCGTCGTAGATTGATACTTTGGTATCCGTAGTAACAAGAAATTTATCGTTGAAATTAACATACTTGCTTTTTGCAATTAAATAACTTGTAAAAAGCAAGTTGTTTAAAAATTAGTTATTATTTAATGAATCTTAACCAGATTACGGTCCCATCAGTAGACCTAAAGGTGTCTATACCATTCTATGAGAAATTGGGGCTAAAACTTATCGTCAAGGCTCTACCGCATTATGCGCGATTTCAAAGTCCAAAAGGCAATGCCACTTTTTCTCTGCATCAATTGAATGAATTTCCTGCCAATAGCGGGATAAGTATATATTTTGAGTGTGAAGATTTAGACAAACAGGTTGATCAGCTAATTCAGCAAGGCATACAATTTGATATGTTACCGAAAGATCAGAATTGGCTTTGGCGAGAAGCTCGCCTAAAAGATCCTGATGGCAATCAACTCATACTATATTTTGCTGGTGAAAACAGATTGAACCCTCCTTGGCGAATCAATCTAGATGAATAATAAGAATGATCGAATGCTAAGTTTCTTTAGTTATATTAGAGCTCTGAAATAAGCGTATCTATAAATCAAAGCTATTGTTTACATCTTCAAACAAATTTGCAACAGATCCTAAACGGATATTCGGCTTGGATATTCTAAGGGCTTTAGCCATCGTCTTGGTGGTTATGGGACATGGTAAATTTATATTGAATGATAGCATTCTCGAGGGCTTTCCTTTTTTCAGGATGATTGATGGTGTGGATATCTTTTTTGTTCTAAGTGGATTTTTGATAGGCGGTATTCTGCTTAAATTATTGAATTCAAGCGATCGGTTTGGTCTAAAGGATCTTGGGATGTTTTGGAAGCGTCGCTGGTTCAGAACCCTACCTAATTACTATCTGATTCTATTGGCCAATTATATAGTTGTAAAGGAGGGGATCATAAATGAAGATATTGAGCAGTTTAATTTTCATTTTCTAACCTTTACGCAAAACTTCAAAGAACCCTTTTATGGATTCTTTTGGGAGTCATGGAGTTTATCCATCGAGGAATGGTTTTACTTGATTACTCCACTCATTATATTAAGCTTAGGTACTTTGGTTTCTTTAAACCGGGCTTATCTGATGGCTACGATTTTAATGATTGTTCTGCCACTTGTTTACCGATGTCTTCAATTTGATCCCTCCATTGATGCTTTTGCCTGGGATATTGGCATACGTAAAACGGTACTCAGCCGATTGGATAGTATTGGATACGGCTTGTTAGCGGCATGGATATATTTTAAGCATAGAGCCTTTTGGGAAAAACGGAGAGTTCTTTCAACTTTTTTAGGACTTGGATTGATCATCTTTATTTTGATGTTTGAAAAAGGGGTTGGTAGTTTTTACAGACAAACAATCTATTTTTCATTGCTTCCTCTGTCAGTAATGTTATTAATGCCTTTAGCTACGAGTATTCGTTCGGGTAAGGGTTTTGGTGCTTATGCCATTCAGCATATCAGCAAGGTATCATACTCTATGTATTTGATTAATTTGGCACTGGTCGCAGAGCTTATCAGAGATAATTTTGCACCGCTAGGTGGATGGGATGCTATCCTTAAGTATTTACTATATTGGATTGTTGTTGTTGGGGTTTCATCGCTGTTGTATAAATATTTCGAGAAACCTATCATGGATTTACGGGATAAGCCATTGAGGAAATGGTTTAGCAAATAAGGGCTCTATTTATTTTGGTTCTATATGTTATTTGGTACTAAAAGTGCAAAGAGGTTCGGATTTATAAATCCGAACCTCTTTGCACTTTTATGAAACATTTGATCTGTTTGCTTGCACTACATTTGTAATACACAAACAAATAAACAGACAGAGAAAAATATTCACCGTAATTGTTTTTCTAATAATTTTTTGAATGATTTATTAAGTTAAGGAATAAGTAATTTTTAGCTTGGTTAATTGGGTTATGGCTCTCATTTGAGAGCCATTTTTTTAACTTGTATCTACGTTAATTGAAACATTACATATGAGAAATAGTATATCATTTTATCTGGTATTACTGGTGCTTAAACTAAAAGGGAAAAAGCGAATGTTTAGTCAGTCTCCAGTGGATGTCAAAGGCTTACGAAAAGACGATGTGAAGCATCCAGGAGGGACATTTTATAAGTCCAAAGCTGTCCGACACTTTGAACTTGATGGTTTTAAAGTTACGGCGTTGGAGTCTACAGGAAAGAGCAAGCGTTTAATGATCTATCTACATGGAGGTGCCTTTGTTAGTGGTCCTGGTCAGCATCATTGGGATACCTTAAAGAGGATATACAAAGAAACAGATATGACCATTTGGTTGATAGATTATCCCAAAGCGCCTGAGTATACAGTTGATAAAGCAAGTCAGGTTGTCGATGCCCTTTACCAAAAGGCATTAAAATCATTTGCTGGTGAGGATATAATTCTTATGGGTGACTCTGCCGGAGGTAATTTATGCATAAGCTTAACCCAGCGCTTAATCCAGTCAAAAGTAGATAAGCCTGGTCTATTGATTCTTATCTCTCCTGTAATCGATGCATCTTTTTCTAATCCTGCCATCAAAGGCATTGATCCTCTGGATCCTATCCTCTCTATTGATGGAGTTAGGAGCGCAAACGAGCACTTTGCTGGAGACAAGCCTCTTACAGATCCTGCCTTATCTCCAATTTTTGGTTCGGTAGTGGGTTTTCCTAAAGTAATCATGTACGTTGGTGATCGCGATATATGTGCACCGGATGAACTTGAATTTGCAAAGGTATTGGATGCACAGGGCGTAGAACTGGATTTGATAAGAGAACAAGAGATGATTCATATTTGGCCTTTATTACCCGTTATGAAAGAAGCAGGAGTGGCTATCAATAACTTGATTAAAAAGCTAAAGGATTAATTATCTTTAGGCTCTCAAATCAAGTAGTATTGGAGTATTATAAGCAAATAGATAGTTTTCGGTTCTTTGCGGCATTTGCAGTTGCGGTATCCCATTGGTTACATTATGTGCCGGTGGTGGAGGATTTGAAGCTAGGTTATATTGGGGTTGATTTCTTCTTTGTGATCAGTGGTTTTTTGATTAGCTATCAGCTCATTGATTTGAATAAGTCTGTTGCTGCTGGAAGGGTAGGAGTTGGAAAAGGAATCACCAATTTCATCATAAGAAGAGGTTTGAGGATATTCCCGCTTTACTACTTTGTGCTTTTGTTGGCAACGCTCTTTAATGATGGGACTATCAGAGATGCACTTATCTATAATATCACTTACACATCTAATTTCTATTTCATAAAGGCTGGGCATTGGGATAGCATATTTTCCCACTTTTGGTCGCTGTCTGTGGAAGAGCACTTCTATCTTTGCTGGCCTATACTTTTACTGTTCATAAAGGGCAATAGAATACCCCGTGCCATTTTTGGGATAGCATTATTTTCAGTGTTTTTCAGGTGGTATGCCTATGCTGAATCTTATGCATATTTTTGGGTGCATATCCATACCCTTTCCTGCCTGGATTTATTTATGTATGGTGCTGCATTAGCTTACTTTCTGAATACCTACAAAGACAAATTCTATGCCTTTTTTGGAAACAAATATGTCCGAGGCTTAATCTTGTCCGGTCTTGGGATATCTTATTTGTTATTCATGAATTTATCTTCGGAAAGTGCTTATGTGTGGGTGTGCTTTAGAATGGTGTTTGGAATCTTTTGTGCAGGACTCGTAGGTTTATTGGTCCTTGGTTTTTCAGGTAAGGTCAAACGAGTTTTTGAACACCCGTGGTTAATAAAAGGAGGTAAGATTTCTTATGCTATTTATTTGCTGCACAATTTTATTCCAGGCCTTTTACTAGGTATAAAACAATTGGAATTACCGCTTGCCCTCAATTTTATAATTTACTTTGTAGTTACCGTACTCCTTAGCTTATTGCTTAATAGAATCATAGAAAAACCCATACGAAAGCTTGGTCAGCGTTTCAAAATCAACTTTAATGAATCAACATAATTGAAGCTTACACTATGCTTCCTTTTGACAATGATAAATGTGATAAATTGGGAAATTGAATATCCTATGACGCTTGCAATTATCAAATACAGATTTGTATTTATTAAAATGAAATGCCGAAAGTAAGACTTGGCTCAAGTAGCTTTTATCCTTTAAAAGGCTGTATGAATCGTTGAGGATCTTATTCTTTGTGTCTTCGGTAAAAAAGGAAAATGGGATCGATGAGATCACAGAATCAACCTCTTCCTGAACATATTTTTTGACGTTTTCTGCTCCATCGTTTATAATGGTCAATCGATCATCCTGAATCGCTTTACTGGCGTGCTCACAAAAGGATTTATGTACCTCGAAGGCATAGACTTTTGCATTTGGACCTGCTTTACTTAAAATGGCCTTTGTGATATTACCATGTCCCATACCAAATTCAATAATTACTGCATTGTCCTCGGAAGAAATATGTCTGCATATTTCGTTTTCGACTTGCTTGTTGGTTTCAGCGATGGCACCAGTTACAAAGATGTTTCTGGTATAATTTATAGCAGTTTTGATCTTTTGAAGCATAGTATTGATTTTAGTGTTGTTCAGACTATCAATTTAAACTTATTCAAGTTGCAACAAAGGGGTGATCAATGGAAAAATGGGACTTCGTCGGCTGTCTGATTGAAAAAAAATCAGAACAAATTGATTACTTAAAATAGCAAATTAAGTTTTAAATTATAGTATGAAGTCCAGTTATGTTATACAAGATTTTTTTTATTGTTCGCTGGAGAGAGCCTTCAAAGCACCAATGCTGGGAGATGCAACCCGGTTTATGAAAGGGTATTTATTTCAGCCTCCTGTTTCCGGTTTTGATGAAGATGATACCTGGGGGAATGAACACGGTGTTCGATATCCATTAAGCAATGGGAATCTCTTTGTCCCAAAAGGCAGAATGTTCAGAGATGTGATTCTGGTAAGAGCGGAGCAAAAGTATTGGAAGTGGAAATTACATGCCTTTGAGCTTAAGGCTATGTTCTTTGTCGATCATGCGATAGGAGAATGGACAGTAGTGTTACGTTCTGAAAATACAGTAAGCGTTGAGTATCGATATACCTATTCTGCAAAGCATTGGCTTTATGCACCTGTACTGTGGCTTTT
>OMKD01000261.1 GCA_900299495.1 Sphingobacteriales bacterium | reverse complement strand
TTGATGAAAATAATAACAATATTGGTGACCTTCAGGATATTAGTTCTGATGTAAGAACAACTATGGGAACTGCAGGGCGTGAATATGCAGAACAGAATGGAGCAAAATCTTTTAGTGGTGGTTCATCAGTATCTTGGACTTTCGAATGGACTTCACCAACAACTGCCCCACAGAACGGCGATATTACCTTCTACTATACAGCGAATATGACCAATGGTCTAGGTAATACTTCAGGTGATAAAGTACTTAATTCCAATACAACGGTGAATCTACCGAGTGCCGGAGACCCTCTCTCTGTAACTGTAAATAAAATAAATGATGTTTCTTGTTTTGGTGATTCAGATGGTGCAGCTATTGCAATTGCCTCTGATGGCTCAGGATCGTATTCATACCAATGGAATAACGGTGCTACATCGGCTTCGGTAAATAATCTAAGTGCTGGCACTAATTTTGTAACGGTTACCGATTCGGATGGTGCCTCAGTGATAGGTTCCGTGATTATTAACCAACCGTCTCCACTTAATGCTAATGTCACAACTACCGATGTAAGTTGTAATGGAGAGGACGACGGATTAGCGGTAGTTATTCCTTTCGGAGGAACTTCCCCTTATCAGTTTTTATGGATAGATGGAACTACCACAGCCTCAAATACTGACTTGGAAGCAGGAACGTATTCGGTTACCGTAACGGATGCCGAGAACTGTCAATTGGTGGAGACTATAACCATTTCAGAACCTAGTGCTATTGATATTACAATTAGTACTGATAATGAAATCAGTTGTTTTGGGGATAGTAATGGAGCTTTATCAGCCAGTGTCACTGGTGGTTCGCCACCCTATAATTATTTATGGTCTACAGGGGCGCCTACTAGCTCGATTTCAGGTCTTTCAGCTGGCGTATACACAGTAACAGTAACCGATAATAATGATTGTGAGGAAATTCAGGGAATAACCCTTGCTAGTCCTTCTTTACTAAATTTGAGTCTTTCAAGTACGGATGAAACTGCTCCAAATGCAAATGATGGAACAGCAACAGCTTCTGCATCAGGTGGTACTTCTCCATATGAATATCTCTGGTCTACAGGGGAGACAGAACCTTTTATAGAAAATCTTGCGCCAGGAACATACTCTGTTACAATTACTGATGATGAAAGTTGTACAGAAGAAGGCTCGGTTACAATTTTAGAAGTACCATGTGCTTTGGTTGCGACTTTCACTTCCTTAGACCCTCTTTGTTTTGGAACTGCTGATGGTCAAATAGATATACAGGTCTCAGGAGCTGTAGGGCAAATTGATTACTCTTGGTCTCATGATGCTAGTTTAAATGGTCCAAGTGCATCTAATCTTGCTGCAGGTACCTACACGGTAACGGTTACAGATGAAGCATCGTGTAGTCAGGTTTTGGTTGTGACCTTGGGACAGCCTAGTGGAATTATTATTTCTTCAGCGATTACTGATGTGAGCTGTCCTGATGTTTGCGATGGCTCCATAGATCTTTCTATTTCAGGGGGTACAGGACCTTATTCTGTTTTGTGGTCAAATGGTGTTAGTGAGACAAGTACAACAGATCTTTGTCCTGGACTTTATACAGTAACCGTTACAGATGCAAATGCATGTATTGAAACAAGTATATTCACCATCCAGAATGCAAGTCCAATTTCAGCAACATATACCATTACTGATGTGAGTTGTTTTGGAGGTGCTGACGGATCCATCGATTTGTCCCCTTCTGGAGGAACTGGTACATACAGCTTTAATTGGTCTAATACGGCTATTACTGAGGATATCGACGGTTTGTCTGAAGGGACATATGTTGTGACCATTACCGATGGTAATTCTTGTGTGTTCACAGATAGTGTGCTTGTTGGAAGTCCTACTGTATTATCTGTAGAAGCTATTGTAAGTAACGAGAGTGGAAATAATGCAAATGATGGTTCTATTGCATTGACAGTTGATGGAGGTGTTAGTCCTTATTTCTATGCTTGGTCAAACAGTGAAACGACATCGACCATTTCAAATCTTTCACCTGGTCAATATACAGCGACTGTTACTGACGCAAATCTTTGTGAAATAATTATCACTGAAAATATTCTTGCCTTCGATTGTTTATTGAGTCTTGATCCGGTGGTAAACAATCCAAGCTGTTTTGGTACATCTGACGGATCTATCAATATAGAGGTGATAAATGGGAATCCTCCTTACGTTTATGATTGGTCAAATGGTTTGGATACTGATGGTATATCTGATATTCCTGCAGGTACATATAGTCTTACACTTATCGATGAACTGAATTGTGTGGTTTCTGCAGATATAGTACTCGTGGAGCCAAATGAGTTAGTCGTTTCTGCGAGTTTTACAGTCCCTTCCTGTGCTGGAAATTGTGACGGTACTATTGAGTTGCTTGTGTTAGGTGGAACTGCTCCATATACGTACATCTGGTCAAATGATGTTACTTCAAGTGACCTAACATCACTTTGCGCAGGAACCTATATTGTAACGATTACAGATAGCAATGGATGTGAAGCTACTACCAGCGTGGTATTGGAGGATCCTTTAGAATTAGAAGTCGATATTAATTTTGAAGATCCGGGTTGTGACGGATCTATAGGGGATTTAATTTGGGCAGATGTATTCAATAATCAAGGAGCTTATGATGTAACCTGGTTCCCTGTAGAGCTTGTCGGAGATACTATTTCTATTGAAGATATGGATTATTCAATACTTGTCTTAGATGAAAACGGTTGTGCTTTGGAGCAAGCAGTAGAGTATACCTTTGTGGATGTATTAAATGTTACGGCAGGAATCACCCCTGTATCTTCTGTAGGTGCAACCGATGCTACTATAAGTCTTGAAGTGAATGGAGGGGTAGAGCCATATACCTATTCTTGGAATACTGGAGATGAAATTCCTAATTTGGAAAATATAGCTCCAGGAGAATACAGTGTTGATATAACCGATAGTGAAGGTTGTACGGTTGACTTCTCGGTTATTATAGACGAATTTGATTGTAATTTAAGTGTTGAAGCCATCTTGAGCAATCCACTTTGTCTGAATGATACAAGTGGTTCAATTCAATTAGTTTTGGAGAATTTTCTTGGACCTGTAGAGTATGAATGGTCTAATGGAATCACGGAAGAATCGCTTAGTGACATTCCTGTTGGGCTGTATTCGGTTTCCCTGGAAGACGCAAATGGTTGTGCGTTTTCAGGAACGTATGAATTAGTTGCTGAGGATAATACAGCTCCAGAGTTAAATACAGGATTTATAATTGCTAATCTGGATGAGTCAGGTGAGTTTACTTTACAGGATGAAGATTTAATAGCCTTATTAGTTGATGATTGTGATATTGTTGAATTGGAATATTTTCCTAAAGAATTCAACTGTTCTGACATGGGAGAGAATCTGATCGATTTAACGGCATGTGATTTGAATGGAAATTGTTTCACAGGTACTATTTTGCTAGAACTTTCTGATGATATAGCGCCTGAGGTTATTTGTCCGGAAGATGCATTTATTCCTTATTGTTTAGAGTCGTTTACCTACGATTTGTTTGCTTCCGATAATTGTGATTCAGATCCTGTATTGGAACTTGTTTCTGGATTGGAATCAGGCTCAGATTTCCCTTTTGGAGAGACTACTGTTATTTATAACGTGGAGGATGCCACAGGAAATATTTCAGAGTGCGTGTTTAATGTGATTAAGGAAGGCAATGATGGTATTGAAATTGAATTTTCAGCCTTCGCTACTGAAATGCTTCCAGGTGATACGCTTGTAGTGGAAGAACCAATTTTAGATTTGAATGCGCTTACTTCTACCGCTGGATTGACTTTCGCTTGGTATAACGAGGGCATTTTGGTTTCTGAATTACCGAATGCAGAAGATTTGGATCTGTTGGATTTTGATTTTCTAGAGTTGGAGATATCCTATGCTGGTCTTTGTTTTGAAATCTATTATTTCGAGATCAATTTAAATACATCTTCTTCTGAGATTAAAAAACAGGTATTGGATTGTTATCCTATGCCTGCAGATAACTTATTATACATAAAGGGTTGGAATGCCGATGTCCTTTCGGTTGAAGTTTTTGATTTGAAAGGAAACCAGTTGGAATTAAATGTTCAAAAGATTAATAATAATCGCCTTTTATTGGATGTCAGTGATTTAGAACTAAATATTTATTTTGTTCGAATATCATTTACGGATTCCATACAGATAATGAGGGTTATTGTGTTATAAAGAAAACGGGAAGTAAAAAACTTCCCGTTTTTAATATAATATATTCTGATATTTGATGGTTATTTAGTTAATTAGGAAATATTTTAAACCGATTAATTACTTGTTAAATGAATTTCAATCTCATTAAGTGCACTTTGTTGTGTACTATTATCTTTGGTACATCTAACGTTGTATTATCCCAATCAGCATGTGATAACGATACCATACCTCCAACTGCATTATGTGAATCCTCAATTTCAATCGCACTAGAGAATGGACTGGCTGTTATTGATGAGTCTATGGTTGATATAGGCTCTTCAGATAATTGTGAAATCCAATCTATCTCTTTAAATAAGTATGAGTTTGACTGTGCGGACGTATCTATGGATTTGAATCAATTCATTTCTTTTACGAATTCGAATATTCCCACTGAAATTATTGGGAAGGATGGTTTTCTTGGATTTTCAGGCTCCAATGGATATAATACTGTCCAGTCAGGTTTTGCCTCAGATATGGTTGAGTTCTACACAGAGGAAATCGTAGATTCTGATCCTTCAGTGTATTGTGTAGAGGTAAAAGCCAATAATTTCTCCAATGTTGTGAGTATGCAGTTTGAGTTGAATTTCGATACAGACTATTTGGCATATAATGAGTCAAATAATGTTGGATTGACCTTTTTTACGGCACAAAATATAGGAGTTGCTGTTTCGTCTCTAGGAGTATCTTGGGTTTCATTGAATATTCTTAATGGTGAATCGCTTATAGATGGAAGCACTTTGTTTTCCATCTGTTTCGATGTAATTAATCAAAATGAAGCATCTACTGTACTTATTGTAAGTGATGAAGCTGGAAATACTTCTGCATGTTTAACTATGGTGGAGGTACAGGATTTTGAGTCTCCTTCTATTGCCTGTAATGATAATGTAATTGTCGAATTAGATGAATCAGGCCATGCTTCTTTATCTTTAGAGGATGTGATCCTTCCTACTGCAAATGATTGCTCCATTTTTACTTATCATTTGGATCAGGAAATTTTTGATTGTGATGATTATTATAAGACGGAAAAACTTGCTCCTTATTTTGCAGATTTGCCTCAAATACCAGGAGAAGTTATTAGTCTGGCCGGCATAAATGATTTTAAAGGTATTTCTTATTTTAATGAGCTTTCAGTAAATGGTGATTCAGGTTTAGAAACCGTTGTAGATATTCAGGAGGCTTCGTTTAGCGCTTCTGAGATTTGCTATGATATAAATGTTACTTCTTTTGATTCGATTCTATCCATCCAGTTTCCGATAAAATATGATCCTGAACTTTTGAAATTCACTGGGGTCAATAATATCTTCGATCCAATAGGTTTGAATTATAATATTCCGGAGCCAGGCTATATCTATGTTTCTTGGTTTGATAATAATACGGAAGGAGTTACACTTTTAGATAACTCCAGCATCATGCAAATATGTTTTGAGCCTAATGTGACTTTGAATAATATCAATAGTATAACTGCTGTAAGTTCCGCTGGACTTACTTCCTCTTGTAGTTTCACAGTAACCGTTGAGGATGTGATTGAACCTTCTCTTCAACTAAATAATGTAATCCTAGAGCTTGATGAACATGGAGAGATCGTTTTGGATGATATGTCATTCTTGGATGTTATAACGGATAATTGTGGCATAGCACAGCTTAATTTTCCATCAGAAATCGAACTTACTTGTGCGGATATTGCTGCTGTTCCTGATGTGAGTATTAGTCTTGATAATACTCCAGCGGTTATAGAATTCATAAACAAAGACAGTGAATTTTTTACCGTAGTGGATATTTTGTCTGCAGATACATTAGTTTCTGGTAATTCTGATGAGACATTAGGTTTGAATATTATTCAATCAAATGGTAATGAAGCTTATGAAGTTTGTTATGATTTTTTAGTTCAGGATTTCAAGGATGTTATCGGATTCCAATTTTCTATAGACTTTGACGAAGAAGTACTTTCATATAATGGATTAGATGCTTCCGATTTACCTTATTTTTCAGATTTGAATATTAACCAAGTTCCTACAGGTGAATTAGTTGTTTCTTGGACTTCCTTGGATATTGAAAATGGAGTGAGTGTTCCAACAGGTTTCAATATGTTTTCGGTTTGTTTTGATTATCTGGGTAGTATAGGAGTGCCAATTGAAGTGGAAGCAACAGATTATTTTGGAAATACAACAACTGAATTAGCGTATGCTGTAGTGATTGATAATCAAGGTCCTGAATTGGTGTGTGAAAAGAATAAGACCTTGTATTTGGATGATAATGGCCTTGCGATATTAGAATCTAATGAATTGGTTTTGGATGCTTATGATAATTGTTCTGGAGTCAATATCGATACCGATCAAATAATCTTTGAATGCGACGATTTGGGGATTACAAATCTTCAAATAGAAGCATCGGATAGTTATGGAAATATCTCATCATGCGAAGTTATTCTTGAAATAAAGGATAATATTACTCCTGTAATTGATTGTAGTCCTATCGTACTTTCAGAGCTTAACGGTGGCTTAGGAATAATAAGTGCGGATGATGCGATTGAACTTGTTTATGATAATTGCAGTATCTACAATGTAAGTTTATCTGTGGATGAATTTGATTGTAGTGATGTAATTGGGAATCAAATTGAGATTATTAATAATATTAATACAGATATTTCAGTTGAATTCGCCAACGTAAATGAGGAGGTGTTAACTACAGGGATTACCATAAATGGAAACACACAAACATTTGGTAGCGGAAATACAGATATAGTATCCTTAAGAGTTCTTCCTGCTGGGGTAATAAGTGCGCAGGGTATCTATTGTTATGATATTGTTGTAGAAGGCTTCACAGATATTATTTCTTTTCAATTTGGGTTTGAGTTTAATGATGCGTCTACCTCTCTTGTATCTGCATTGGCAGTTGATTTAGATGATACAAATAACTTTATCCCAACGGGAGTAGGGAATTCTATCGGTATCTTATGGTACGCAACGGATTTGCTTAGTGGTGTAACAATGGAAGATGGTTCAACATTAGCCACCATTTGCTATGAAACAGCGGAAGATTTTTCTGCCAATACTGTTGAAGTTACTGTCACAGACGGTTCAGGAAATAGTTCTATTTGTGAAACTTCAGTTTCAGTTATTGATGATATCGCACCGGTTGCAAATTGTGCTGATTTGTCTATCGATCTTTCTGCTGGCGTTGATAATTATTTTGAAGCCTCTTTGTTTGATCTAGGCTCTTCGGATAATTGTTGTCTATCCGAACTTAGTGTGGTAAGGAATAATCCTATCTGTGATGAAAATTTTGATTTCTCCGAGGCTGTTTTGTTTTGTGAGGAGGATTTGGGGCAAGAAGTAGTTGTATTACTTAAAGCTACAGATTGTTTAGGGAATTCAAGTATATGTGAAGCTTTCGTTGAGATAGGGGATATGTTCTCTTCTCTTGGAGAGCTTGAGGAAGAAAAATCTTTGCTTGTATATCCTAACCCAGTAGCTGAAAAATTATTTATTGAACTAGCAGTCAATCAATCGGCTAATGCTAAGATAAAGATTGTAGGTCTAGATGGTAAGATTATTCAGACAGCAGGTTTAGAATTGTTTAGCGGTCCAAATAAATTTGAAATGGGGACAGAAGATCTGGTTCCTGGAATTTATTTTATAGAAATTATTAGTCCAGAAGAAACCTGGACCACAAAAATTACCAAGATATAAGTATGACAAAGCCCCAACATTCGAATGTTGGGGCTTTGTTTTTTTGATATTAGGTTAACCCTATTATTAAATAATTAGGTTATTTAATGAGATTTATTGTAAATTTTGATATGATTTTCAATAAGTTAACATTTTGCATTTCTTTAATTTTCCTTTCTCTAATAAATCCGAATCAAGCTAATTGTGCTGTTGCTCAAGATTCAAATTTGGTTATTATTGAGCGTGTTGATGATTTGGATGGAATATACGATCGTATAGTTAATTTCAGTTTTCAGAGTTCAGATGGATTTATTTGGTTGGCTACTCAAGGTGGGTTATTCAAATATGATGGTTCATTCGTGGAGCATATTGATTTAGGCATTCGATTTGAAAACATATTAAAGTGGGGTGCAATTGTCGAAGACGACAATAATAATATTTGGATGCACTTGATTAATTCTATCGACGGAGAGCAATTGATTTTTGTAATAAGTAACTCGAAAGGTGAAGGGAGGAAGATAAAAAATCTTTCCTTGGGATTGCCCAATATGAATTCGAAGCCAATCGAAAAAGTGATCAAATCCTATAACGGAGGAGTCAATCTGATTTTTAGTAGTGGGGAGGTTGAACATTACAAGTATAATCCGATCAGCAAGGAGTTTGATTCTTCAAATGAGTATGTTGTTGAAGATGTGGATTTTATAAAATCGTATACTTATACAGAAGATGGTTATGTCTTAGTATATAAAAATGGAGATGTTAAGTTTTGGGATATTAAACAAAACAGAAGGTTTCTTATCCACTCTTTCAAAAATGAACAACCTGTAAAAGTATTCAACGATACGAGGGATAATATTAAACTTATCAACTTTTATAGAATCGATGACATTTGTTCTAGCAAAATTGTCGATTATAATATAAACTCAGGAGATTTAAAAGAGACATATTATGATTTTGGATATAAAAAAGGTGGCCTTCTAAATTCTTTAGAAAAAATATTTTACGATCAGTATAATGAAGAGCTTCTTTATCTTTTTGGTAATTATGTGGAGATACCAACTAAAAGCTTCTCAAGCAATAAGGAGTATTACAATTTTATACTTGATTTTCAAAAGAGAAAATTTTTCAGTCACCAATTGATTATTGATAGGGATACAAGGGGTGTTTCTACTCGAGAGGGGTATTATATAATTAAGCGAAAGGAAACAATCTTTAATTCCTTGAATCGACAAAATGAACTTTTTATTAATAATAGTGTGCGAAGATTCGTTTCTGTTGATGATACGACAATGGTTGCTGAGGGATATTCTGGGGTTGTATTTTTTCATAAACAGAATCTAAATCTGATTATTGAGCATCCTCTTATTGAAATATTAGATTTAGATTATAACCTTGGGAACGGAGAAATTTTTAGAATTATATCTCTCGACAAGGAAAACTTGTTAGTTTATAATAAATGGGGTAAAGCATTTATAAATATAAATTTAAAGACTTATCAAGTTACCAAACTAGATTCAGATTCTCCAACGAATAAATTGAATTATGATCTATGGTCTGCCTACAAACTTGCTGAGAATCGGTATTTAATGTCTAATGCAAAAGAACTTTTCCTTGTCGATCTTGATGGCAAACGGATTATAGCGTATTCAGATAAGTTTTATAATGAATTTGATAAGTTGAAAGGACAACCTATTTATCAATTTTTAGATTTAGAGGATAATAAGATTCTAATTTCTACAAGCCTAGGTGTTTATCTTGTTGAAGGGGATAAAGGGGTTACAGAACAACTTAATTTTGAGGATCCACGATTTCCTGCCTTAATCAATGATGTACCGGTTCATTATGCACACAGAGTTAATAAAGACTTGCTTTGTCTAGGAACCAACTCTAGAGGGGTTATTAAATACTCTTTATCAAAAGGGGTAGTTGAGCATGTAGAAAAAATTAATAGAAAATCCTTGCCGGCTGTACATTATATTTATGAGACAAATGATAGTAGTTTTGTTTTAGCTACTAATGATAAATTGTTCGCAGTTAACCCTTTAGGTGAAAAGTCTTATACCTACTTTGTTAATGATGGTCTTGAGATACGAGAATTTAATCGAATTGCATATTTTTTGGATGATGATGGATATTTGTTTTTAGGAGGTATAAATGGAGCTGTGAAATTCAACCCAGAAATGGTCTCTCTAAAAAAATCAAGCCCGGAAAAGAAAATCGATATAGCAAAAGTCGAATGGTTTGATGTTAAGGATTTAAAATATAAAGAGATTAGTTCCAGTGGAATTTATACTGATAAGATTAATTTGAATAGCCATGAGAGTTCTGTTCGTATAAACTTAAGTTCAATATCTTTTGGTGAAGGTCAGGTGAATTATTTCTACAATTTGAATTCATCTGGTAATGAATTTAAGGAAGCCCAGGACAATATTATTTACTTAGACAAACTCGATTATGGTATAAGTGAGCTAAGTCTTTATGCTGAGTATAATTATGGAAGTTATAGGTCTGAAGTATTAAGTATTCCCGTACAGTTATCTAAGCCATTTTATCGAAGAAATTTCTTTTATCTATTTATTGCTTCTGCTTTAATATTCGGTATATATGTCTACACAATGGTCCGAGAACGTAATTCTATTGTATTAAGACAGAACCTAGAAGCCTTAGTAGATTCACGGACCAAAGAAAATAGGAAACAAGCAGTTGAACTTGAAGAGCTAACAAAATTAAAAGACAAATTTTTTATCAATATTTCTCATGAACTAAAGACCCCATTAAGCTTAATTAAAGGACCAATAGAAAAATTAGCTTTGAATGGTCAATTCCCTGAAAAGGAAAAGATGCTTCTTGATATGGCTAATTCAAATATTCAGCGTTTATCAGAGCTTATAAAAGAGATTTTGGATCTTTCTAAATTAGAATTAGGAAAGCAAGAAGTTAATTTAAGTCATTTAGAGCTTATCGATTTTGTTAAAAATCGTGTTGACCAATTTAGTATAAGAGCAAAAACAAAAAAGGTTGATGTTCATTTTGAATCAAACGTCTCGAGTGTCAATGGTCTTTTCGATAAGAAAATGATTCATACGGTCATATCCAACTTGGTTGATAATTCATTAAGACATGCAAAAGGAATTCAAAATCTGACCATTAAAGTAAATGTTATAAATGAATTTGCTTCTATTTTTATTACTGATGATGGTAATGGGATACCTGAAGATAAATTAAAATACTTATTTGATCGTTTCCATACGATATCCACCTATGACAATGGATCTTCATTAGGTATTGGCTTGGCAATTTCTAAAGAGTTCGCAGATTTGATGGGAGGAGATTTAACGGTTAGTAGTAAACTTGAAAAAGGAACCACCTTTACGTTTAAACTACCTATCATTAGATCTAAGGCTGTAGATAGTGAACAATCCCTTGAAGAAGTTTCAAGCACTACATCAGAAGAATTAAAGTCAGAAAACGTCAATCAGGATGATAAGTTTAATATCCTATTAGTTGAAGACAATAAACAGCTAGCTGTATTTATAGAGCTACTACTGAAGGATAAGTATAATGTTACTGTGAAAAATAATGGAGAGGAAGCATGGAATTATCTAAATCAAATTGACTCACTATTGCCACAGCTTATCATTTCGGATATTATGATGCCGAATATGGATGGTTTTGAATTACTTGAATTAATTAAGGCAGAGTCAAGATTTCAAGATGTTGGATTTTTATTCTTATCAGCAAGAGATTCTAAGGAAGATATACTTAAAGCACTTAGGATTGGGGTGGAAGACTATCTGAGTAAACCGTTTATGGAATCTGAATTATTAGTAGTCGTAGAGAATCTTCTGAACAATTATGTTGTGCGTGTAAATAGCAAAAAAGCTTATAAAGAAGAATTAATTAAGTCAAACGCAGAGCTTAGCGGTGTTGCTGGTGAAGATTCAAAGCGGGACCTAATTGTTCTAGAAGAAGGTCTGCCTTTGGCTGACAAAGAGTTTTTAGAAGAACTGGATAAGTATATTGCAGAAAATTTAGAACGATTGGAGTTTACTATTGAAGACTTGTCTTTCCATCTAGCTATTAGCTCCAGACAATTAAGAAGAAAGATTCAGAAGTTGACTGGTCTGACTCCTAATCAATACATTAGAAAGTATAAAATGAATGTTGCTCGTCAGCTTCTTGAAACACGAAGTGTATACTCTGTGAAAGAGTTGTCTTATAAACTTGGATTCAAGTCCAGTGCTCACTTTGCTAAGTTATTCAAGAATCATTTTGGCAGAAATCCGTCTGATTTCGTGTAAGTTTCCGTTACTAAGCTTGAAATGTCCGTTTTGTTTTTTGGTTCTAATGTATATTAGAGAACGCAAAATATCAAGTTAATAACGTGTTACTTATTACTATAGAATCAAAAAATCAACGAGGAAACAACAAAGAACCTTGTTAAAGGTTCTTTGTTTGTCCTTTTTGAATAATAGCATGTCCTTTTTGTTTATGCTACTGTTCTTAACTTTAGAATAATCAATTAACATTCCATAATTAAGTTAACATCCTTGCATAGAATATTAGTTTAAAAACTAAAAACCAAGCGTTTACATCCTAAAAAAACTATATTCTATCAACAATTAAATCTAATTAAGTTTTTAAACTTAATAAAAACCAAGTTAGTCCTTACAGATTTTTCTTTATGTTCTGCATTCATATAGGATGCACTAGTAACAGATCGAATAAAGATCTTAAGTCCAGTTTCAAAGCTGGGCTTTTTTTTTGACCATTACCTAGTAGCTTATGTCCGTTTTGGAAGCTATATCCTACTTATCTTTATAGTGTTAACATTCCAACCGAAAATATTCGGTCCAAGTTTTTGATCATCTAAGATTAAAGAAGATTCCATAAGGAATCTTCTTTTTTATTGTTAATTCAATGCTGAACGATTAATGGATGATCCAAAGAAAATTGCATTAGCTGACATTTTTTGTGTGTTATGCCAAAACGCTCTAAAATTTGGATTGTCTGCAAAGCAAATAACTGCTGAACGTTTAAATCTACTTCCTATTACTGCAGGAGTTGAAGCTAGTAATTCCAAGTTAGATGCAGAAACATATCCACTTGTCAATGGTTTCGTACCGTAGTATGCTGGGCAGGAATATCTGTTTGCTGGATCATTCAAGAATACATTTCCTTTTCTGAAGACTTGAATAGTCTCATTATTGTATCCATAAAAAACAGGATGAGTCAAATCTACATTTATATTCAGAATGGCACCTCCGATAACATTAGACCCACGATCTCTTGAGATCATATTATAAGGTCTAGGATTATTGTCTGATTTTGTTGCCCTACTTTTGATATTTATGTTTGCAATGTTATTGGATGCTAGCCATCTTAAAGCATCGCCATAAGCTATTAGTGTGTTGTTTCCTTCAGATGCCCATTGCTCGAGATTATTTTTACCAGCTATCCCAAGTGCGCTGTATGAACCACTAGGCATGATAATAACATTATATTTACTAAGGTCTGATCGGTCTATATTGTCCAAAGTTATTAGTGAAGACGGAATGTCATAAACCAGATCCAATAAGTGCCAGATTTCACCCGCATCGTAACTGCTTACACCTGCACCTCCTAGGATTAAAATTTCTGGTTTTTGAATATTAGAAAAATTCCTGGATCCCATATCAGGTCCCATCTGTGTAAGTCCAGTATATATTTCTGTTATTTTAACGTTGTGTATTTTACTTACCTGATCGAGTAAGTTGTATAAGGCCTTAGGATTTAAGTTTTGATTTACAACCGGGACAAATAAGGTACCTTCTTTATACTGTTTTTTGCCATCAATTGTAAAAGGTAGGTTAGCTACTTTTACTCGGATATCCTGTGCAAGGATTTTATAAAGTGCTGCAGGAGCATGATATTGTTCCCATTCTATTAAATATCCGTAATCACTGATTTCAGGTTCTTCTACGGCTGGATTAATAATAGATGTTCCTTCAAGTAGTTTTCCTACAGCATCTTTATCTCTTTTCTCAACGAGTTCAAATTTTGCTCCAAAGGCATCAGCTAGATTAAAGGCGGAGACATCGTAGAAGATGCTGTCTTTGAATTCGGTTCTGTGCTCAAAAGCAGCCTTTATTAATCGGTATTGATTTTGTGCAAATGGAATGAAATAACTTTCATACTGATAGAATGTCCCATTTTTGGTAGAGATATCTTTGCTTATAGAATGAATATTTATTTGATGACGCTGAAGCATACTTACAAAATTGGCCGCTCTATTTTGATCTCCATCCATGGTAAATACATATCCAAGATTTTGATCTTCTTCAGCCATTTTCTGAGCATTTTTATAAAACTCACGCTGATAATCCAAAAGCTTTACACGCATAGATTGTCCGGCTTTCAAGGTTGACAATGCTGTTGTTAATTGGTTTTTTATGGTAAATGCAAAATCCAGCGGACCATTTTCGGATTGTTGGAAATGTCCTCTGGAGCTGGCTTGCTCAAATAATATTCCAATAGACCCATTAATATCTGGATAGGTAGAGCCTTTTCCGTAATAATAGTCATCGAATGCTTCTTTGGTGAAATAAAGAGATCCAATGTTGTCTAGGGCATTCGCGTGATATTGTCCAATTTCCTCAGTTAAGTCCTGATTCTTCTGTGGTGTGTTTGGATTGGTTCGTTGTGGAATCCCAGGTTGAAAAAAGAAGGTAGAATTTGTACCCATTTCATGATGGTCAGTTAAGATATTAGGTTTCCACTCATGAAAATTTGCTATCCTACCTTGTGATTCAGGGTGTTGGGTAGGTAGCCAATCTCTGTTAAGATCAAACCAATAGTGGTTTGTCCTACCTTTTGGCCAAGGTTCATTGTATTCTCTTGATTGCCCATCACCGTTTAGATTAACACCTTTGTGACTATTTACCCAACTTGCAAATCTGTTAAATCCGTCGGGGTTAAAACATGGATCTATTAGAATTACAGATTCTTTTAGTAACTGTTCAGTCTCTTTTGATTTTGAAGCTAAAAGCTGATAAGCTAACAAAGGAACTGCATTTGCTCCTGATGGTTCATTCCCATGAATGCTAAAGCCTTGGTAAACCACAACAGGCATTTTAGCTGTATTCAGATCAGCTGACCTTGTAGGATCTGTTAACTTTTTATGGTCTTTTTTTATCTGCTCAATGTTCTTAAGGTTCTCTTTGGAGCTTATAACCAAATAGACCAAAGGCCTATTTTCGTAGGTTCTTCCAAACTCAACGAAGCTAGCTTGATCAGATTCTTCTGCTAATGATTTTAGGTAAGCGACTAGTTCGTGATGGCTAATGTGCCACTCTCCAGGCATATAACCAAGGAAAGATTCTGGGCTTGTAATGGTATTATCATATTTATCCTCTCCTAAAAAATATTCGAGTGATCTTTTTTGACCATTAAGGTTTATACTTAAAATGACCAAAAGGGATAGAATTAAGGATGACCTCATAATTGTTTTTTTTGTTTATTACTGGCTTTCCTAAACTTGGTAAAGCTTATTTTTTTAATTTTGGTTTCAATTTAAAATTATGGAACTTCTATTAAAAATCTTAATTGGAGCATTATTCTTGGGCCTTTTGGTTATGAATTTTTATTCCCGACGTAAGGTGACAAAAAGTTACAGAGTATTAGTCAAAAATAATGTTGAGTTTGGTTCAAAGCATATTTTGAATCGTAAAAAGCTTGAGGAAGAAATATTGCCAAATTATCCAGATCAAAGGGATGATATACTACAATTTGTAACTCTTCTTAATCAATCCATTCGAATTGGTTTTATTCTAGTTGTTTTAATCACGCTTATTGGTGGTGTTTTGCTTTGGGACCAATTGTATAACATATGATCGGATAGCTCTGTTTAGGATACATTAATTTATTGGTAGAACTATATCGTGATTCAAAGAATAGATATTTCAGTAGAATTATGTTTTTGTTTGCAGGCAATACATAAATTTTAGTTAACAAACCTGACAATAATGCCTTTTTGTCGGACATAATACATTGATTTTTAAGTTTTTAGGTGTTTTTTTGTGTAAAAACTTTAAAGTTTTTTATTTTCTTCTTATTAGAAAGGGGAATTTATCTAATGATTTATGCTGTAAGAACTGTTTTTTAAACTTTCTTCAATTTTTTACTTTTAGCATCCCTGCTCTTAAACTGCAAAAGTTTAGCTTTTGAGTTTTTAATGGGATTGGAAAATCTGTTATGTCTCTAT
The DNA here is from genome assembly GCA_900299495.1 of Sphingobacteriales bacterium. Classification (GTDB taxonomy): domain Bacteria; phylum Bacteroidota; class Bacteroidia; order Chitinophagales; family Saprospiraceae; genus AM-2324. The sequence continues at coordinate 1,231 of OMKD01000261.1, read as the reverse complement.
ATTTGTTTAATTTCACGTATTACATGAGCTACAATAAATAAAATGCTGAAGGTTGGTATTGTTGGTTTAGGATATTTAGGGGAGATACATGTTAAGTGTCTTGCCGAGCTGAATAAAGATTACAAAATAATAGGTGGTTTTGATATAGATCTGCAGCGTTCAGAAAATATAGGTGCTTTGTATGAAATACCTATTTTCCCTTCCGTTGACTCTTTAATCGAAGAGGCTGATATCATTGATATAGTTTGCACAACTAAAGCGCATTATTCTATTGCAAAGAAGGTTATACAAGCGGGTAAGCATGTCTTTATTGAAAAGCCTATAACAGCTACTTATGAAGAGGCGAAAGAACTTGTAAGTCTATGTCGTGAGAATAATGTTAGACTTCAGGTAGGTCATGTAGAACGATTTAATCCTGCGTTTTTAGCTATTCGTAAAAAACCTTTGAATCCTCTCTTTTTAGAAGCTCATCGTTTGGCTAATTATAATCCAAGGGGTAATGATGTTTCTGTAATTATGGATCTAATGATTCATGATTTGGATATCATATTAGACTTGGTCAAGTCTCCTGTCAAAAAAGTTACTGCTACCGGTGCTTCTGTGTTTAAACGGAGTTTGGATATTTGCAACGCACAAATTGAGTTTGAAAACGGTTGTATTGCCATTCTTTCGGCTAGTAGGGTTTCACTTAAGAATATGCGAAAATTAAGGTTTTTTCAACCAGAGTCTTACGTAAGTGTCGATTTTTTGAAAAAGGAAGCTCAATGGATAGATCGTGTTGAAGCTGATTTTGAGCTTCCAGCAGGTATAAACGGTTTTGAAATCCCAATGGATCAAGAAGATTTTAAACTTCAAATCATCAATGCTGATGTAAAAGAAGGTAATGCGATTAAAATGGAATTAGAGGATTTTGCGAGAGCAATAAGAGGTGAACAGGATGAAACCGTAACTGTTGAGGATGCCGCAAAAGCCTTACATTTGGCCGAGTTAATTGAGCAACTTGCTATTGATCGGGTCGAAAAATTTGAATCAAATCTGTAAAATATATTTATGAATTTCTTAAAGATTCCTTTTTTATTCTCTTTGGTGTTTATTATTGGTTGTGATCTTTTAGATAGAGATGAAGAAATACCTGCTTTCTTACGTGTTAATACTGTTGAGTTAGTTGGTGGTATTCAAGGTAGCGATGAATGTTTTGATAATAAGATATATAATGTTGAAGTCTTCGTGG
>OMKD01000260.1 GCA_900299495.1 Sphingobacteriales bacterium | reverse complement strand
TTGCGTTTGAACCAAGAGAGGATAGAAAAGGAGATATTGCAAGAGCAGTTTTTTACGTATATACTATTTACAATGATCTTATTGATCAGGAATTTTTCGAGGAACAAAAAGCTACGCTTTGTGAATGGCACCAAGCAGATCCAGTGGATGAAAGAGAACTACAGCGATCCAATCGAGTTGCTCAGTATCAGGATGATAAGCCAAATCCTTTCGTTTTGGATTGCACCCTTGCTGAGCGTTTATTCTGCGAAGCAGGTTTAGAACCATGTGACAACTCCACTGTTTCCACAGAAGACATTACAACTTCAAATGATTTTGAATTAACCCTTCTAAACAATGGGCAGTCAAATCCTACATTAATTCTTAAGGCAAAACAAACAACAGATTTCAATATCAGAATATATGACTTACTTGGGAACATGATCGTAAATCAACAATACGATGCGCATGCTTCAGCAGAAAAAAGTATTTCACTTGCTGACCTTGAATTGAAAAAAGGTGTTTATTTTATCAACATCAAATCAGAAGGAAGCAGAAATCTTACTTCAAAGAAAATAATAATTCAATAACCAACTTATAGATCTATCCAATGAAAAGGCCATTGTTAATCTTAATATCCCTCTTATCCATCCAATTTGCCGTACTTGGGCAAACTGCTAGAATCGTTTCAGGTCCTATGCCCGGTCATTCTGCGATGAGAACAGTGAAAATCTGGCTTCAAACTGATATCGCTTCAGATGTGCAGATTCAATACTGGGATGAAAACAACACCTCAGAAGTATGGACTTCAGATATAGTATCCACAACGAAAGAAGATGCCTTTACAGCACATTTCGACTTGGATACTGAACCTAGTAAAACCTACAACTATTCAGTAATCCTCGACAATAAGGTTGTTGAAAATAAAGAAACGCTTCAATTTAAAAGTCAGACCCTTTGGCAATACAGGATGGATCCTCCAACATTCACCTTTGGATTGGGATCATGTGCATACATCAATGAAGCAGCTTATGATCGACCAAGCAGACCATATGGTGGCGATTATGGTATTTTCGATGTAATCGCGAATGAACGACCAGAATTTTTTCTATGGATGGGTGATAACGTCTACTTAAGAGAACCTGATTATGATTCAAGAATCGGAATTATTAAGAGATACAATCATGTGAAGCAATTACCAGAACTTCAAAAGCTTTGGAGATCCACACATCACTATGCAATCTGGGATGATCACGATTTTGGACCAAACGATTCTGACCGTTCTTATTTATTAAAGAATGATGCTTTGGATGCATTCAAACTTTTCTGGGCAAATCCATCTTATGGATTAACTGGAGACAAGGATGGTATCTGTTCTAATTTCAAATGGAATGACTGCGAATTCTTTTTGTTAGACAACAGGTATTTCCGTTCGCCAAATAGAAGAAAGTATACTGATCATACTATCCTTGGTAAAGAACAATTAGAGTGGTTATTAGATGCACTGAGCTATTCAAAAGCAAGCTTCAAATTTGTAGTTATTGGGGGGCAGGTAGTCAATGATGCTGCTGTTTGGGAAAACTATGCAAACACGCATGCTAAAGAAAGAACGTACCTACTGGAAAGCATTCAGAAAGAAGGTATTAAAAATGTTATATTCTTAGATGGAGACAGACACCATACGGAACTATCCATGCTTTCAGATGATAAAGCACCTGTAATTTATGATCTTACAGTATCGCCATTAACATCAGGAGCACATGATGCGCTTGATGAACCAAATTCATACAGAGTTAAGGGGACACATGTTGCGGAGCGTAATTATGGTCTGATTGAAGTAAGTGGTAAAAGAACACAAAGAGTGTTGAAGATAATTATCAAAGACAAAGAAGGATCTATTCTTTGGGAGCAGACAATCAATCAACAATAAAAAAAGCCAACCCATTGGGGTTGGCTTTTTTTAATCCTTTTCATATTTCCATCGTCGGTGTGACCAAAGCCAATCGGATGGTTTCTCAAGAATCTTTTCTTCCAAAACAGACATATATTTCTGTGTAATTTCCGCTTGCTGAGTCGCAGAAGCATTAAGCTCTAAAGGACTAAACTCGACCTCGTAAAACCCTCTTTTCACCCGAGCTATGTGCATGTAATAAACAGGATAATTAAATTTTCTTGCGTAGTGATCTGCTCCGTGTAAACAAGCGGTGTCCCTTCCCAAAAAATTGATCCATTGTGCTTTCTTACGGCTGGACGGATGCTGATCAGACATCATTATGTAAGCAGTTGGTATAGCAGGAGGATTATTCATTGCTGTTCTGGTCTCACTAATTGGATTCAGTATCAGTCCAAACCTTGAACGTCTTTTCCCTACAAATGCTTCAATTAGTTGAGCTCGAAGCGGTTTATATACTCCTATAATCTGATGCTTCAAGGGCAGAGGTAAACTCAACACTGCCCATTCCCAATTTCCATAATGCGCAGGCATTAGCATTATGTGATTACCAGACTGAAAGGCTTCATCCAGTATTTCTGGATTTTTATAAACGAATCTTTTGCGAAGCTCTTTTTCAGAAAGACTATATCCCTTTATGCCCTCCAGTAAAATATCTGATAGATGTATGTAAAAGGATTTAATTAACTTTTCTAATCCGTCCTCTGTTAAATCAGGAAAGGACTTATTCAGATTTTCCTTAACGACTTTAAGTCTGTAACCGATTACTTTATGCAATAAAAAGGATACAAGGTCTGCCAAAACAAACAATACAGAAAAAGGTAGGAGTCTAAATAAAAAGACAACCAACCGAAAACCTACTAATCCTAAATATTGCATAATTCTTTCCCTGCTTAATTGGCTGCAATCTACGTTGTTTTTTGTATCCTTGTAATATCAAGCCTAGGTAATTTTAAAACAAAAAACTAAAGATGCTCAATTTCTCTGATGCAAGAATTGCGCTTTTAGCTGCGCATAGAGTTGGAAACAAAAGTAAGAAGGAAGCAAACTTCATTTCTCAGGAACTCATACAATTAAGTGAAGTCCTTGAAGATGTTATGTTTCGGTTTTTCACAAAACCTTTGAAGAAATCCTATGATAAGTACCAGTTCACTCACCATGCAGAGTTGGAACATAATGAACTGTATCAGTATTGCCGCAACATTTTTCAGGATCAAAGTAATTTAATAACGGAATCAGCTAAGATCCTAAATCACCTTTATGAGCAGTCGGATCACCCTAATATCAAGACAGGAGAATTATACGTTGCCTTTTTTAGGGATATACAGGCAGAGGATGAAATGCTCAATGGCATTGGGATTTTCAAAACAGAGAAACGATCTAAATTCCTAAGAATTAACGAGGAAAACAATTCACTTGGCATTGAAGCCTACGAAGGTATCCTAGCAGAGAAAATGGATAAAGGATGTATCATCTTAAACACGGATGAACAAGAAGGATATAAGATATATACCTATGACAATAATAATTATGACACACAATACTGGTCTAGCAGATTCCTAAATGTAGTTCAGATCGCCGATGATCATTTCCACACCAAGCAATATGTAGATCTGTGTTCTGCTTTTTCAGAAAGCGTCATTGCTCCTCTTCAGGATCAATCAAAAAAGGTAGATTTTCTATCAAGGTCTTCCGAATACTTTAATAATCACGATTATTTTGATGTTGATGAGTTCGCTACTGAGCTTATGCCTAGTCAGCAGGCTAGAGATCAATTCAATGATTGGAGAGAAGATTTTGGCTTGGAAGATATTGAACAATTCAGCATTTCAAAACCAGGTTTCCGAGAAGCAAAAAAAGCATTCAAAGGTTTGATTCAATTGGATACTGAAATTGAGATTAAGATCAGCTTAAAAAATCCTGAGGAAAAGGAAAAATACATTGAAAGAGGATTTGATGCAGAGAAAGGAATGAGCTTTTATAAAGTCTATTTCAATGAAGAGTTTTAGGTGGAACTAAACCCCTCACTTTTTCTATTATTCTATATGAGTTTAACCTAATTAATATAAGGATTGAAGCACCACCTCAAATACTTATATTTTTATGGATAAAATTCCATCAGAAACAAGGATTCTGATACCGGAAAATTAATGTAAAGTCAGTAAAATTTTGTAATTTTGCTTAATGGATAACGCAGAAAAGAATATGTCGGCAAACAATAATTACGATGCGGGGAATATAACCGCACTGGAAGGATTAGAAGCAGTAAGAAAACGCCCGGGAATGTACATCGGTTCTACCGATTCGAAGGGTCTGCATCACCTGGTATGGGAGGTTATTGATAACTCTATCGATGAGCACCTTGCTGGACATTGTTTCAATATTCAAATGATCGTTCATGAGGGTAACTCCATCACTGTAAAAGATGATGGTCGTGGTATTCCTGTTGGAATGCACCCTAAATTGAAAAAATCAGCCCTGGAAGTTGTAATGACTGTATTACACGCCGGAGGTAAATTCGATAAAGATACATACAAAGTATCCGGTGGTCTTCACGGGGTAGGTGTTTCTTGTGTAAATGCACTTTCGTCAAAACTTAGAGCAGAGGTTCACAGAGATGGAAAGATCTATGAGCAGGAGTATGCACAAGGTAAACCTCAATTCGAAGTTAGAGAAATAGGTACTACAGATATTACAGGTACTTTTGTAACCTTCTATCCGGATCCAGAAATATTTGAAGCACTTGTGTACAACTTTGATACGCTTGCAACAAGAATGCGCGAGCTATCTTATTTGAATCAAGGACTTACGCTTACTATCACTGATGAGCGTGCAAAAGACGAAAAAGGAAACTTTTTATCAGAGACCTTCTATTCTGAAGGTGGTCTAGCAGAATATGTAAACTTCCTGGATGAGGCTAGAACGAATCTGATCGACCAGCCAATTCACGTTAAGGGTAAAGAAGAAAATGTAGAAGTTGAGGTTGCTATGCAATACAATACTTCCTACTCTGAAAATCTATACTCTTTCGTTAATAATATTAATACACGAGAAGGAGGTACCCACGTAAATGGATTTAAACGTGCAATCAACAGACTTTTCAAGGCTTATGGTGAGCAGGAAGGAATGTTTAAGAAATTAAAGTTTGCCATTTCCGGGGAAGACTTCAGAGAGGGTCTTACAGCTATCGTATCCGTAAAAGTACCTGAGCCGCAGTTCAAAGGACAAACCAAGGGAGAATTAGGTAACTCTGAAGTAACGGGTATTGTATCCCGTGTTGTAGGTGAAATCCTAAAACACTGGTTGGAAGAAAACCCACTTAAGGCAAAAAAGATCATAGATAAAGTGATCATAGCTGCTACTGCCAGACATGCTGCTCGTAAGGCACGTGAAATGGTACAGCGTAAAAACGTGCTTACAGGAACTGGACTTCCTGGAAAACTTGCAGATTGTGCTTCTAAGAATCCTGAAGAATCAGAAATATATCTGGTGGAGGGAGATTCAGCAGGTGGTACAGCTAAGCAAGGCAGAGATCGCCACACCATGGCTATTCTTCCTTTGCGAGGTAAGATCTTAAATGTTGAAAAAGCATTGGAACATAAGATCTATGAAAACGAAGAAATCAAAAATATGTTTACTGCGCTTGGTGTTCGTATCGCAGAAAACGAAATTGGTGAGCGTGTATTAAATATAGACAATCTTCGTTATCACAAGATCATCATTATGTGTGATGCCGATGTCGATGGATC
>OMKD01000259.1 GCA_900299495.1 Sphingobacteriales bacterium | reverse complement strand
GTGGACCATTGATAATTTAATGGTATTGCCCCAGAGCTTAAAGATCCATTCAGCTCAATATTTGGATTTGAACAATCAAGAACCTGCTGATTATTGACTGTTGTAATAAGTGCATTTATATCTTCGACGACCAAATTGACAAACAAAGTATCACTACATCCGTTTTCATTGATAATAGGAACTTTATAATTACCCGAAATTGCAAATACGGAATCTTCGACAGTTAAAGCATCACCCAAACATATAGTCTCATTCAAAGTATCCAGATTCTGTTCCAGAACGGTAAGATCAAGTTCAACAATAGAATCACAGCCGTTTAAATTAGATAGCGTATCTATGTAATTTCCAGAAGTTGTGTAAAAATCGATTCCGTTAATAGAAAATGAATCTCCGAAACAAATAGTATCAGACAGTTCCACAAAATCAGTTGAATCAACAAAGATTGTTAAAAGCCCAACATCATCACAACCGGAGGGATTATCAAAGATTATTTCATAATTGCCAGATACATCATATATCGTACCCTCAATCAAAGTATCCGTTCCCTCACAAAGCACTATCGTGTCATTAAATAATATATTAGGAGTTTCGATTGTAATTGTAAGGCAAGTATTTGTTAGATCCCCACAGAAATAGTTTTCGGAAAGCAGGGTGTCTTCCAAAATTTCAATCGTAAAATTTTCAATTAAAATAGAATCCAAATATGCCTCATCTTCTACCAGGTAGGACAAACCACAAATGTCGTATATTCCTGCAGGATAATTACTTAGATCAGCATCCTCTTCTATTCCAATAATATTCCCATTTTCATCACTAATCAGAAACTGGTAATCATAATAATTGGTATCAGGTCCTCCTTCTGCATATATTGGATAAATATCTAAATCCAGACTATCACTATAACAAAAACTTGTATCCGTTTCATCATTTTGCAAATTTCCTGCGTCTGCATAACAACAAGGAAGGCCACCCACATCACAGAAAATAACTTCGAAGTCCATTATACTACCCACAAATCCTGCATCCACCACAGTATTATTAATCTCTAAGCACCACTGTCCATTTGCTGAACCTGTTAAATCCTCTAGATTTAAATTAATATCACTGGGCCAATAAGAACCCGTATACACAGTACTTGCTTTCCACTCTTGACTATTTGACCATTGATCCTCAAATCCTTGATCAGGTGAAACATTAGATGTGCTCGGCAAAAAATCTACATACCAAAAGGACAAAGGAGTTGTACCATATTGAAGAATATCTTCAAGTGCCAATGAAGGTCCAACCAATTCAATAGATTGGCCTTGTGGGCTAGTAAGATTTATTTCAAGTCCCCATATTAAACTATGCCAAAAATCTACTCGAACTCCGCAAATATTTTGATTGACGCCAAGGTCGCTATTTATCAAATCGGTGACCTCATAACATATTGTCAGGAATTCTCCTCCTGGGATAACTGTGTTATTTATACAGTCATCAACACCATAATAATCACAACCACAACCGGATGAATTTTGAGCATTTAAATTTATACAGGACAACAGGCCTACCAGAAGAAAAATAGATTTTCTCAGTATAGTTTTCTTAATCATAAGGGGAATCGGTTTTCGAAAACAATATTTTCTCGCGCAATAATATGCAAATTTTATCTATATTAACGAAATTTTTTTGTTTAAATTTTCGATAACAAAAAAAGGCCTGAAACTTAACGGTTTCAGACCTTTTTACACTGTACTTATTTATGCTATTTGACAATGGTAACATCCCCTTTTATCAGCTCTGTATACCCATCAATAAACCGGACCTCTGTAACATAAACATAGGTTCCTGATTCTACCTGCTTACCATTGAATTGAGTATCCCAACCTTCTGCAGGATCATTTGGTAAGAAATTATAATTTTCAAATACCAAGGCTCCCCAACGATCATACACTTTGAAATAATTCACAGACTCAGCCATGTAGTTACTATTGACATAGAGAATATTATTTCCACTATTGACAGATATCACATTAGGTATAAATACAGGGTGATCTTTTTTAACAAATACGGAAAGAAATTCCGATGTACTACATTCCCCAGCATAAACCTGTATGTTGAAATTGGTGGTCTCAAATGGATAAACCCATGTATTCAGGCACGTATCACATTCTACTAAATTGGATGGCGTCCATTCAATGGAATCAACAAGATCCATGGAAACATTTAGATTAGATATTAATTCCAAAGAATCACCGTACTGGACAAATCCATCATTACCAACTTCAAACAAAGGACTAATAGTAACTTCCATAGGATCTGGCTGTTCAATATCTACGATTGCATTAGTTACACAACCATATACATCCTCAATAGAAACCTCATAAGATCCTGCTCCATACAACGGAGACATTAGTACATCTGAGAAAACTCCTTCATCAAAACTTATCGAATAAGGACCTACTCCACCTTCTATATTCAAGATACTAATCTGTCCATTTTCTTCACCATGACAATCCACATCGGTTACTGAAAATTCAGGAATAGGCACTTCCAGGTATGCAGGAACATCTACTGCTTCACTTGAAACACATCCAGTTTCCTCATCGATCACCTCTAGCTGGAATGCTCCGGATTCACTTACCAATAGACTGGAATTTGTACCTAACACCACATTTAAGTTTGACTGCTCAGACCACTCAAACACATAAGTGTCTTCTCTGTATGCAGTCAATTCCACTTCAAGATTGACACAGGTAATGGTATCGATATCATCTATTGAAGCAATTGGCAAAGGATTAACCAATACTTCTACTACCGTACTTAGATCTTCACAAGGTGCATCAGAATCTAGGCTGTATTCAAACATGTACAAACCACTCGACTCGTTTAAGACATCAAACAGACCATTTGCCGCATCAAATCCACCTCCATTTGAGTTAACTACTGAAGTTTCTTGCCAGAAACCTCCAGCATCAGAACCAAGTAATAAATTATTCAAATCGACTGACTCCTGTACACCTTCACAAAATTGAATCTGCGGTAAAGCCAACCCTGGGTCCAACTGATCTGAAAGTTCTATAGCAAGTGTGTTACTCAAAACACAACCTACAGGTGCAACACCATCATATACTAATTCCAAGGAGTAAGCCCCAGGCGCAGAACCTGTAAGTTCCAAGATAGACCCTGTGATCGAAGCTGCCTGATAATTACCAACAGCTGGTTCAGAATCAATACTCCAAACAACATCTACAGTCTCATCTTCAAGGAATCCGTCTAGATCTACACTCGCTAAACTATTACAATATGCAGGAGGCAAATTAACAGTCAAATCCGGACATGTACAATCCAAAACCGTTATTATAAATTCAATACTTACATCCTGACAAGGCTCCAAAGCAGTATCCGTTGATACTCGGAAGCTGTAAACACCAGCTTCCACACCCTCAAAATCAAGATTAGGCATAGCCCCGGAAGCAGGACAATTATCCAAATTTTCCCAAATAAAAGGTCCAGTACCGTCAGTAACCAATTCCTCAAGATCAAGTGTAGTTGGATTACCCGAATCTGTACTATTACAAACCTCAATATTACTTAGGACATCAAGATTTGGAATCTGATTTACCACGAATGGATATGGCCCTTCTGTTAGTCCCTGACAAGTTTGACCAACTGCAGATACAATGTCAAGATTATATGTTCCAGGAGAAAAAGGTCCAATAGTAACTTCATCTCCGTCTCCTACACAAGTTAAATTAATTAAATTATCATTGCCGTCATTAAGAGTAACATCGACACAGTCATCATTTGCCACAGAGAATACCAGAGATACTAATTCGCCTTCACAATAAGCCTCATCGACAGATTCAAACCCAATAGTAGGATTCTGAGTATACGTAAAACTGGCTATCTCCGTTACAGATAAACAAGGATCGTCCAAATCAACATTACCCATAAGTTCATTCCCTACCGCTATTGCCACATAATACACCTCACCATACTCCATACCAGGAATGAAATTAATAACGCCTTCCTGATTCTCCTGAACAATTATATCTGGAGTCACCTCCGCTCCAGGAAGCTCTGAAAGAATCAAGAAACTAAGGATATCATTTGCGTCTAAGACAGTATCCAAAACCATTGTTATATCATACACTTCTTCACCACACAGCTCCAATTGTTCAAAAACATAGGTCCCTGATTCTGAGATACAAGGACAAGCATGATCTCCTGTTACACTAATTGCACCACAGTTATTAGCATCGACTATATCAACTGAATAAGAAGCTCCTGTTGGTATAGGATCAGAATAAAATATATTACCAGCCCAAGTACCCTCTAAACCAGAAGCCACAAAAGGTGCCGTTCCACTCAGTACCTCAATGGTAATTGTGTAAGTACTTGCAATATCATCACATACTGCATCCGTAACTGCTCCCAAGAAAGGAATCGGATTAAATTGAACCTCAACCTGATCATACTCAATACATCCACCATCATCAATCATCAATTCAAAAACATAATCACCTGCAAGGGTAACATCTACTGCTGTATTAAAGCTATTTTGATCTGTAAATACAGCATTTCCAGGTCCTGAAATTTGCGACCATTCAACTAGTCCTGCTCCTCCAGAGCCATTTAAAGTATAGGATAAGCCACAAATACTATCATCCGATCCAGCATCAGGAACTGGCATACCAATGACTAAAATCTCTAGACAGGACTGATTCACTCCACATTCATTTTCTACCGAGATACAAATCTCTGTATTACCAGACTGCAACCATTCAACCTCAATCTGATCTGTTCCTTGTCCATTAGTAATCTGCCCAAATCCATTTGGTATAGTCCAATCTATCTGTATAATATCTGCCTCCAAATCTGCTAACACAAATTGCTGGCTGTCAACAATACAAGTCTGAGTTACACCATTAATAACCGGTAGATTTGGTATATCATCTATTAATACATCCATACAAACCTGAGGGCTTAGTCCACAGGTGTTTTCAGTTTGTATACAAAGCTGTTGTAACCCCTCTGTTTCCCATTCTATGGATACACAATCTGTATCACTTCCTGAAGTAATCTGCCCACCTATCACTGTCCAATTGTAAACAGCTGCACCAGAAGATACTGTACAGTATTGATCTATACTTCCAATACAACTTGCATCAATTCCATTAAGAACAGGTAAATCAGGATTTGTAATAGCCGAAACATCAAAACAAACCTGAGGACTATCATCACAAGGCCCATTTGCCACTACGCATATCTGACCTCCATTGGTACATCCGGTCCAATTAATATCGATGCTAGACATTCCCTGACCAGCAACTATTGTTCCACAACTTGTAGACCAAGTGTATCCTATTGCCTCTGGAATTTCATTTAGTAAACTATAGGTTGAGGTAATACTATCGCAAACAAGTGCATCTCCTGCAATTTCAGGGCTTATCATATTTGCCTGAACAAACACAGCTAAACTTGATACGGGTACCAATCCACAATCCGTAATAATTGAAAGATTTATCTCTTGATTACCCATCTCATTCCATACCACTTCAATCTCAGAAGTTCCTTGCCCATCAATTATCGAAGCACCAGTTATGGTCCAAACATAATCTGTTGCCTCCACTATTGGAGTTATTGAATAATCATAACTTTGATCCAAACACAAAACTGTTTCACCCATGATTGCATCTGCCACAGGAGGTGTATTTACAAGCACCTCAAAGCAGGCTTCTGGTCCAAAATCACAATTATTGGCCGCACGAACACAAACTTCTTCCAGATTACAAGTATTAGAGAATACAAG
>OMKD01000258.1 GCA_900299495.1 Sphingobacteriales bacterium | reverse complement strand
GATCACTTGATCTGCGCCGACTGTAGTAAGGTTTTAGAATTTTGCGACCCTCGTATTCAGCAGATTAAGAATATGATGGGCGATATTCTGAAATTTAACATAACCAATCATTCTTTGACGCTTTATGGAAATTGTCAAGGAGATTGTGAAACAAAAAGTTAATTTTGTTCGAAGTCACTAATTATCACCAAAAATAATTGTAATCAATGGGTGTAGATGTAATCCTCGGCCTGCAATGGGGAGATGAAGGAAAAGGTAAAATCGTAGATGTATTAGCCAATAATTATGACCTGGTAGCTAGATTCCAAGGTGGCCCCAACGCTGGTCATACGCTAAAATTTGATGGGAAAAAGTTTGTTCTGCACACTATTCCATCAGGTATCTTTAGAGAAGGACTTTTGAATCTTATTGGTAATGGGGTTGTAATTGATCCAATTACTTTGAAGAAAGAAATCCAGATCTTGAAGGATGCAAATGTGGATTATATGGATCGACTATTAGTATCCAAAAAAGCCCACTTAATTCTTCCATCTCACAGGTTGCTTGATGCTGCTTCAGAGCATGCAAAGGGTAAGGAAAAAATTGGTTCAACACTTAAAGGAATTGGACCAACTTACATGGATAAGACCGGAAGGAATGGATTAAGAGTTGGTGACTTGTTCGAACCAGATTTCAAGGAAAAATATAACAATCTAAAAGAAAAGCATCTTGGCTTGGCTAAGTTGTATGGCGAATACTCTTTCGATATTGAAGGAGAGGAGCAGAAATGGTTTGATTCACTTGCAGAGCTGAAATCCCTTCAGTGTGTTGATGGTGAATACTATGTAAACCGTTTGCTTAAGGAGGGTAAAAAAGTACTAGCGGAAGGAGCACAGGGTTCTATGCTAGATGTTGATTTTGGAACCTACCCATTTGTTACCTCATCGAATACGATCACATCAGGTGTATGTAATGGTCTAGGAATTGCTCCGCAGAAAATTAAGGAAGTAATTGGTATTTCTAAGGCATACTGTACACGTGTTGGAGGTGGACCATTCCCAACGGAGCTTTTTGATGCGGTAGGAGAAGAAATACAAAAAGAGGGTGGAGAGTTTGGAGCAACAACTGGAAGACCAAGAAGGTGCGGATGGTTGGATGTACCACAACTTAGATATACCATCATGATCAACGGTGTTACTCAACTAGTACTTACCAAAGTCGATGTACTTAATATTTTCGATTCGTTTAAATATGCTTCTCATTACGTGAATCCAGATGGTAGCATGACCAAAGATCTTCCTTTTGATCTTTGTAATGATAGTCAGACTGTAAAGCTGGAAGAAGTTAAAGGTTGGAAAACGAGCTTAGATGGTGTAACGAATAAAGAAGCAATGCCAGCCGCTTTGAAGGATTACTTAGAATTACTTGAGAAAGAACTTGAGTGTAAGATTTCTATAGTGTCTACAGGTCCGGAGCGTGATAAGATCATTCACATGAATTAAGCAGTTTTTTGAAATAAATAAACTTAAACTGATGAATAACAAGATACTTTTATGTCTCCTGATCCTAGGAGCATCTGTACATGCTGTCTTTGCACAAAAGAACATTAGCCTTGAAGATATTTGGTTGAATTACAGCTATTATTCAAGGTCTGTACCTGGTTTTAATTTTATGAATGACGGAGAATCTTATAGCCGTCTTCAGTTAAACAAGGTTCAGAAGTATTCTATTAAGGATGGTCAATTCATAGAAGACTTGTTCGCCTTGGAAATGCTTGCTGAAGGGGTAGTTGCACCTACTAGTATCTCAGGGTATAGCTTTAGTGCAGATGAACAAAAGATACTTGTTGAATCCAATCCAGAAAGTATATACAGATATTCATATAAGGCAGATTATTTTGTTTGGTCAAATGGAGCTTTAGAGCCTTTGTTTGATGGAAAAGTCATGCATGCTTCTTTTGATCCTTCAGGTTCAAAAGTTGCTTTTGTTTATGACAATAACTTATACATCAAGAATCTTGAGAATGGGGTAGTGGATCAGGTGACTACTGATGGTAAATTCAATGAGGTTATTAATGGTTCTGCTGATTGGGTATATGAAGAAGAATTTGGTTTTACAAAGGCCTTTCAATGGAGTACAGATGGGAAGTATGTTGCATACTACAGATTTGATGAACGTGCAGTGAAGGAATTCACGATGACGATCTACAAGAATGAAATGTATCCCGAGTATCAGACATTTAAGTATCCAAAGGTTGGAGAGCAAAATGCTACTGTAAGTGTTTTTGTTTATAATGTAGATTCTAAAGGTAATGTACAGGCTGATCTTGCTGTAGATCCAGAGTTATATACGCCTCGCATCAAATGGGCAGGACCTGAACATGGGCTTTGCGTTACCATGATGAATAGACACCAAAATGAGTTGAGCTTAAATCTTGTCAATCCTGAAACAGGAGCTAGTAAGGTGTTATTGGAAGAATCGAATAAATATTACATAGACGTAACCGATAATCTTACATTCCTTAAAGATGGGAAATCATTTGTTTGGACTTCAGAGATGAATGGGTATAACCATGTTTATCAATATGACATGTCTGGAAAACTAATGAATCAGATTACAAAAGGACCTTGGGAGGTAACGAGCTTTTACGGAGTTGATGAAGATAATGGAAGTATTTATTTCCAATCAACTGAAGAGGGTTCTACAGAGCGTTATGTATATGAGATTGGTTTGAATGGCAAAGGCAGAAGAAAAATGACTCCTTCCAAAGGATGGAACAACGCTCAATTCAGCAGTACTTATGATTATTATGTGTTGAATCATTCTGCTATTGACGAGGTGCCATCGTTCACGGTGTTCAATAGAAAAGGAAAAGAAATTCGAGTAATCGAGGATAATAAACGTTTGCAGAAAATCCATGATGATATGGATATCAATTCTGCAGAACTGATGAGCATTACCACTGAAGAAGGAGTTGATCTAAATGCTTATGTTATCAAACCAGCTAACTTTGACCCAAATAAAGAATATCCATTGTTTATGTATTTGTATGGAGGACCTGGTTCTCAGCAAGCTGTAAACAGTTGGAGAGGAATGAATTATTGGTGGTTCCAAATGTTGGCACAACAGGGGTATGTAATTGCCTGTGTGGATAACAGAGGAACTGGAGGTAAAGGTGAAGAGTTCAAGAAGATGACTTATCAACAATTAGGTCATTATGAAACAATTGATCAAATCAATGCAGCGAAGTACTTCGGTAAACTAGACTATATTGATTCAAATCGTATTGGCATTTTTGGTTGGTCATACGGAGGTTACATGTCTTCATTATGTTTACTGAAAGGAAACGATGTGTTCAAAGCTGCAATTGCAGTGGCACCTGTGACAAACTGGAAATGGTATGATTCTATCTATACAGAGCGTTACATGAGAACTTATGCGGAGAATGAGTCAGGTTTCAAAGATAATTCACCGGTAAATTTCGCGGATCAGCTTGTCGGTAACTATCTACTTGTTCATGGTTTGGCAGATGATAATGTACACTATCAACATACTGCTGAAATGACAAGAGCTTTGGTAAACGCAAACAAACAGTTTGATACTTATGTTTATCCAAATAAGAATCATGGTATTTACGGTGGTCCTACTCGTTATCATTTGTTCTTAAAAATGACCAACTTCCTGGATCAGAAGCTGAAAAACGATTTCGGTCAGGTAGGTTCAGCCAGATAATTTATTTTTTTTAAGAATTAATGAACGTATTTGATAGTCCCTGTGGTTTTAATGCCTGTTGATGTAACGATAATAGAAGAGAACGATCATGAGTAAAAAGAAAACTAAAGCAACGGAGTATTTGAATAAAAAGGCCTCTTATGAATATTTCCTTACGGATCATTTTGAGGCTGGTATTCAATTGCAGGGAACGGAAATTAAATCAATACGCAGTGGACATGTTAGTTTAACAGATTCCTATTGTGCATTTGACAATCCTACGGCCTTAATGGTTCGAAACCTTTATATCAAAGAGTATGAGTTTGGGACCTATGACAACCATGAGCCTAGGAGAGCAAGGAAACTCCTGCTAAAGAAACAAGAATTAAAAAAGATCCTTAGGAAAGTGAAGGAGAAAGGGAATACCATAGTTCCTGTAAAATTGTTTATCAGTGAGCGTGGGTTTGCAAAGCTTGTAATTGCTTTGGCCACCGGTAAAAAGTCACATAATAAAAGAGACTCTATCAAGGATAAGGATCAGAAAAGAGAAATGGACAGAATTAAAAAAGGAGCTTATTAAAGCTCCTTTTTTTAATCTACATATATAATTTCTCTTAGGAATCGAATGCCTAAGGTTATTTCAAAAGCGAGATTTTTAATATTTCGATCTCTTAGTGTGACTTGCTGACCTGTGTAAGGGTTGATCAGGAATGGAGGGTTGTTGCCGTATTGTTCTACATATTGGTTAGACAATTCTGGAAATACTGAAATATCCAGATGCATTCCAATGTATTCAGTTATTTGTTTTTCAAATCCACCTCCAATTTGAATACCATAATTAATTGGTCGAACATTATCCTCAATGGGATCGAATAGGAACACATTGCTTAATTGCTCATCCAGGTTCGTATCCAATGTATATGAACCAAATACACCGATACTATAATAAGGGATAAGTCCATTGGAGCGGACATCTAGTCTGTTTTTAGCTCCAACATTAAGGACTGCATTGTGGAATATATATTTTCTGGTAAAAGTACCTCCAAAGAGACTACCAGATCCATTGCTGTTAAAGAGTTGTACATTTCTTTTAGCAGATCCTTTCTGACTGTAAGATAAGCCTGCATATAATGAGGATTTGGAGTCTTTACCTTCTAAAGATTCAACAAAAATTCCAGCGTTGTAGGCAAAAAGTGCATCCTGGTCTATATTATTCCAGGTTTGAAAACCTATAGTTGATCCAGCTTTTACACCGAATATGGAATAGGCTGCATCCTGTGCTTGTGCACTTAGGTTAAATAGTAGGACCAGAGTGGCGAATAAGAATTTCCTCATCTTTTTTAAGCAAAATAAAAAAAAGAGAAGACTTAAAGCCTTCCCTCAAATGTTATTTTTTAACCTTCAATTTCTGACCGATCTCAATGATATTGCCAGAAAGGTTATTAAGGGTTTTTAATTCAGAGACCGATAACTCATACTTTCTGGAAATTCCATAAAGGGTTTCCCCTTTTTTTACTATATGATAGGTCTTTGAATTGGATTGGGGCAGTTCGTCTGCAATTCCCCGATCAGCCTCGTCTTCAGGTAAATCTTCATTTACATCAGGCAAAGTAATCGGATCCAAATCCGTTGAAGG
>OMKD01000257.1 GCA_900299495.1 Sphingobacteriales bacterium | reverse complement strand
GGTGTTCGTTTAGATAAACTATAAAATAGAAGCACTATGGCAAAGAAGAGCAAAGGAAATCGTTTACAGATCATCTTAGAGTGTACAGAGCATAAAGCTTCAGGTCAACCTGGTACTTCTCGTTATGTAACTCAAAAAAATCGTAAAAACACTCCAGATAGATTGGAAATTAAGAAGTACAATCCTATCTTGAAGAAGTATACGATTCACAAAGAAATTAAATAATAACAGCCGTATTGGCTTAAAATAAATTATCATGGCAAAGGTATCAAAAAACGCCCGTGTAGCACAACGTGCAGCCAATGCAGGATCTGGTCGTGATCATGTAAAAGTGGTTAAGGCTGTTAAAAACCCTGAAACGGGTAAATATTCATACGAAAATAAGATTATTCACAAAGATCAGGTTAAGGCCTTCTTTGCTAAGAAATAATCTCATATGATATTCAAAAAAAGGGCTCTTGTCAGTTGGCAAAAGCCCTTTTTTTATTGTTTTATCGAGCATAATCTCTATTTAGGCTGATATATTAAAAATAAATGCGGACCTTTTTTATTTTTGAGGATTCATTGCATTGATCAAAACCTGAGTACATGAGCTTTTTCAAAAAGTTTTTCTCCAAGGAAAAAGAACAAGATCTGGACCAAGGACTGGAAAAAACAAAAAGTAGTCTTTTTGGTAAGCTTTCCCGTGCCATTGCCGGAAAATCAAAAGTAGATGACGAGGTACTGGATGAGCTTGAGCAAATCCTTATATCGTCTGATGTTGGACTGGATACCACTGTAAAGATTATTGATCGGATAACTGAGCGGGTAGCTAAAGATAAATTCGTCTCAACCGAAGAACTGGACTTTATCCTTAGAGATGAGATCGTTCAGTTACTTTCTGAGAATGAAATAGAGCAGTCTGAAGATTTTACACTTAATACGACACATAAGCCTTATGTACTTATGGTCGTAGGTGTAAATGGTGTAGGTAAAACAACTACCATAGGTAAACTTGCTCATCAGTTTAACAAACAGGGCAAGAAAGTACTTCTGGGCGCTGCAGACACATTTAGAGCAGCTGCAGTAGATCAACTTAAGATTTGGTCAGAACGCGTAGGATGTGGCTTCTACAGCAAAGGAATGAATACGGATCCAGCTGCAGTAGCATTCGAAACCATGAAAAAGGGTATCGAAGAAAACTACGATGTGATTATAATAGATACAGCAGGTAGATTGCATACTAAGATCAATCTTATGAATGAGCTTAGTAAGATCAAGAAATCTGTAACAAAAAATATGGATACCGCTCCACACGATGTCCTTCTTGTATTAGATGCAACAACCGGACAAAATGCCATCGAACAAGCAACAAAATTCACCGAAGCTACAGAAGTAAGCTGTCTTGCATTAACGAAACTTGATGGAACTGCAAAAGGTGGTGTTGCTATCGGCATCACAGACCAGTTTAAAATTCCTATCAAGTATATAGGAGTTGGAGAAGGAATAGAACAACTTCAAGTCTTTAACAAAAAGGCCTTTGTTGAATCCTTATTCAAAAAATAAAAAAAGCCTGCTTTCACAAGCAGGCTTTTTTTATTTCCCTTTACCCTGAATAACGACCAAAATCGTGTAAAACATAATCTTAAAATCCAAAGCTAAGGACATATTTTCGATATAAAGGATATCAAACTTCAACCGCTGTAACATTTCTTCAATATTGGAAGCATATCCATACTTTACTTGTCCCCAAGAGGTAATACCTGGTCGCACTTTCAACAGATGCTTATAGTGTGGCGCCCTTGTCATTATCTGATCTATAAAAAACTGACGCTCCGGTCTTGGACCAACCAAAGACATATCACCTTTCAGCACATTCCAGAATTGCGGTAATTCGTCAAATCTCCATTTCCGCATCTTAGCACCCCATGGGGTACATCTTGGGTCATTATCGTGAGATAACTGAGGTCCTTTTGCCTCTGCATCAACATACATGGAGCGGAATTTGAAGATCCAAAAGGGTTTGCCATTTAACCCTATACGTTCCTGTTTAAAAAAGATAGGACCTGGAGAAGATAATCGAACCCGAGCTATTATAAAAAGATATAAAGGACTCAGGAGAAGCAACATTAAACCAGAGGCCAAAAGATCGATGATCCGTTTGACTGCAACTTGCCAACCTACCATTAATCCTTGCTCAATTTCTATAAGCACTGCACCAAAAACCGAGTTCATCTTTACCGTCCCTAAAAGGATATCATACATATCCGGAATTATCTTAACCAGAATTGTTTCATTATAATCGAACAGCACATTTAAAATGCTCTGTACCTTTCCATGCTCGGAAGTTTCCACCGCGATAATCACTTCTTCTATTCCATGATTTTCAATTACACTGCTGAGTGTATCCAGTTTACCCAGTACAGGAAGATACTGCTCCAGATAATTCGTTGAATTCCCATTTGAATCAATAAATCCCATGAATTCATATCCAAGACTCTTAGAATGACCTGCTACCTCTTCATATAACTCCACAGCTTTCTGATCCCCTCCAATAATCAGCGTTCTGAATGAAATTCTTCCTGATTTCAACCTCCTACTTGCCCAGGTGAGAATCACCATTCTTACAGAAACCGTGATTAAGAAGTGAAGCAAAAACAAGGTAATGAAGGAAGAATAATACGTCTTATAATCGATGACAACATCATCCAATACAAGCGTAAAAAATAGAAATAATACGCCTGTAAGGGACAGAAAAAAGGTCCTTGCCAAGGTTGCAAGCCTAGAGATCCTATATATATCCTTATACTTATCGAAAAAACTATAAAACAAGATCCAAGCCAAAGGAATAATCAGCAAACCGATGTAAAAATTCTTATCAGAAAGGATGTTCTCAATATTCAGAACCCCAGGTTCTATAGATTTTCGATAAGAAAAAAAACATGCCCAAGCTAACATTGCAGATAAGTAGTCCAGGCACTTATAAAGCAATGTATCCAGTTGTCTTTTCCTCTTTATCTGCATAATTCGATTCTATTGGTATTGGCTATACTACTAATTTAAAAAGAAATCACTCGAATATTGTCTAAATAAGCAGACCCAGAACGAATTGTATCACCAGCTGCGTCCAACAAAGGTAATTCAGCGCTGATTAACATTTGAAAGCGTTCAGCATTAGAATCTCTTATATAATCAGACATATTGATATATATACGATTCCAATTGTTCTTTGGATTAACAAAATAAAGATTTGAAAACCCTGGTTCACCATTACTTGTCAGTGTATAAAAAGAAAATGTCAAATTAAGTTCAGATAGATAATCAATTTCTAAATAAGCCTGATCCGATGGTAAATTCAAAATTTGATTAAGATTCGTCGTCGTAACAATAGATAAACGACTCGAATCTGTTAAGTGAAAAGCACCAACGTGATTGTCACTACAAAAATTATTCAATTCAACAGTCAATCCCGTTAAGGTATCCTCATCTACATCCTCTGTGAAAGTAAATGGTAAGTCCTCAAAATCTTCTGAAATATATACAGAAATATCATTATAGTAATTAGCCTGTAAATCAATTTCATTCACTATTCCTGAACTGAACTCTAATGTACGCTCAATCTTTTGAAGGAATAAATGAGGTTCCAGAATTTGAGACGAACCAGCAAAAGCTACGAGAGGGAATATTTCAATATCGACTTGACCTTCTGCAAATACCGGAATATCAGATCCAATTGCATAAATTCCAATATTTC
>OMKD01000256.1 GCA_900299495.1 Sphingobacteriales bacterium | reverse complement strand
TTTGTATCATTGGGCATTACAAGCTGAGTCATTATAGTCTCAGAATCACTTACTTTCTTAGCTGACATTATTATTTATACTTTACACGGCTTTATATCCTTCTCTACCAAATACTGGTAAAGTTTCGACTTCACGATTCTTTGAAGTAAATACGATTTTACGTTCAAAAAGTTTTGAATCTAGAGAATAGGTTATCCAAAACTCATTATTGATATCTAACACTTCTGCCGTAATAGGTTCAATAGTAAAAGAGGTTCCAGGATCCAGATTATCCTTAAAATATCGCATAGTTGCGGTGCTAACTTCACGATTTTCAATTCTGCCATAACCCTTTGTATTGATTAAGATGTTTTCAAGCTTGAATGCACTTTCGTTGTATAATAAGGCATCCCAAACATCTAAACCTTGTTCGTCTTTATTATCCGTTTTGACAATATAAACTGATACATGGTTTCCTATTAACTCTTCAATATCTGCTTTCATTTTTCTTGATTTATTGTGTTTTCCATTCAAAGACAAAAAGATCTTTGTAGGCTTGTTTAAGTTTATCTTTAACCTCTTCGAGGTCTAATTCGTAGCCAAGCTCTTTAGCTAGAGTTGTCACAACTCGATTATCTTCTGCAATGCCACAAGGGACAATGTTTTTAAAGTAATCCAGATCGGCATTTACATTAAATGCAAATCCATGCATACTCACCCATCTACTCAAATGCACCCCAATAGCACATATTTTTCTGAGGCCACCCTTTTCATCTGGTTCAAGCCAAACGCCTGTATAACCAGATTCACGTACTCCTTTGATACCATACTCTGCAAGTACCCTTATGACAGCTTCTTCTAAAAAACGTACATATTTATGAACATCTGTAAAGAAACCCTCTAGATCAAAAATTGGATATCCGACGATTTGACCAGGTCCATGATAAGTAATGTCTCCTCCTCTATTGATCTTGAAAAAAGTAGCTTCCTTTTCTTCAAGACCTTTTTCATCTAATAATAGATGATCAAGGCTTCCACTTTTTCCTAAGGTATACACATGAGGGTGCTCACAAAATAAGAGGTAATGCTCCCGCTCTTCTTCTTGTGATTCCTCCGCATCACGATTCCTTCGCTTTCGATCTACAAGCTCTTTATGTATTTTGGTCTGATAGTCCCAAGCCTCTTGGTAAGTCATCAGTCCCAAATCATTAAATATTACCTTTTCCATAAATTACTGCAAATGTAATGTTTAATGCCATACTTTTTAAATACTTTTAAAAAGCATCGATTAAGTATAAGTTAAAATGCTATAAATGCCTTTACAAAATCGACCAGTCGGTCTCCTAACTTTGTATCAGTAAAGACTTTTCCGTCAAAATTTTGCTCAATATTTGGTATTGCCATTCGCTTAGGCATACATAATCCACCTTGATGAGCAAAAATTTCAGCCAGGTGATCCATTCCCCTGAAGTTACCAGCCCAACCGGAACTAACGCCTACCAAGGCAATCTTTTTCGACGAAAAATTATTAGCATATTCCCTTACTGATATAGCATCAATAAACAATTTTAAAATACCTGGAAAACTACCATTGTATTCGGGACTTATAATAATAAATTTATTGGCAGTACAAATGTATTTGTCTTGAAGTAAACGTAGTTGTTCTGATTGATTATCAGAACTATACATAAGGTCATTTAGGAAGTCTGTTTTAAGGTCTTTTAGATAAAGAGCCTGATTAGGAATGTTCAATTCCTTTAGTAATTCGGTCATATATTTTGTAACAGCGTCCGTTTTTGCCAGGGCTCTGTTTGTACCAGAAATCAAGGTGATCATATTATAAATTTGCAACAAAGGTAAGTCTTATTCGTAACAGAAAAAAAAAGTCTTTATCCTAAAATGCTTCCATTTATCTCGTATATTGGAAAGTATCAAAATGCTCACTACATGAAAACAACATACCTAGGACATTCCTGTATTCTCATGGAAACAAAAGGAAAATCTATTTTGTTTGATCCGTTTATTTCTGGCAATCCATTAGCCGGACATATCGACATAAACGAAATCAAACCGGATTATATACTAATTTCTCATGCTCACCAGGATCATGTCTTAGATGTTGAAGCAATAGCATCAAATTCAGGAGCAAAGATTATCTCTAATTATGAGATCTTCTCTTACTATAATGAAAAAGGATTTGATGGTCATCCACTAAATCATGGTGGAAAAGCCAATTTTGATTTCGGAACAGTTAAATATGTAAATGCGATTCACTCCAGTGTTTTTCCTGATGGAAGCTACGGTGGAAATCCAGGTGGATTTGTAATCTGGAATGAAGAATGTTCTATTTACTTTGCAGGTGATACAGCGCTAAGCATGGATATGAAATTAATTCCTATGTTATGCCCTGCTTTGGACTTAGCGATACTTCCTATTGGGGATAATTTTACGATGGATCACCGAGAAGCTTTACTTGCCGCTGAATTTGTTAAATGTGACCAAATTCTTGCTTGTCATTTCGACACCTTTGGTCCTATCGAGGTTAATAATAAAGAGGAAGTAATAAATCTTTTTGAACAAAAAGGAAAAACACTACATTTGCCCTCCATTGGGGACAAGATTGAGTGGTAATTTTATTAAATTAAAGTAGATCTTCAATCAATAACCAACTTAACAACTAAAGATAATGGGTAAAATAGTAACAATTGCTAATCAGAAAGGAGGTGTAGGAAAAACGACAACAGCTATAAACATGGCTGCTAGTCTAGCTGTGTTAGATAAAAAGGTGCTATTAATTGATATTGATCCTCAGGCAAATTCCACATCCGGAGTTGGTATTCCTCCCAATCAATATGATCTGAGTATTTATGATTGTCTAGTTGGAAATATTGAAGACCCTAGAGAGGCTATTCTTGAAACCTCAACGCCTAATCTTTATATCCTTCCTTCTCATATTGATTTGGTTGGAGCAGAAATCGAGTTGGTTCAAAAAATGCGTAGAGAGTTCATTTTGAAAGATATCGTTGATACTTTTAAGGACGAATATGATTATATTTTTGTGGATTGTCTTCCTTCACTAGGAATCATAACCATCAATGCATTAACAGCCGCTGATACCGTAATTATCCCAGTGCAATGTGAAATATTCTCTTTGGAAGGGTTAAGCAAACTTCAAAACACCATCAATCTGGTAAAAAAACAACTGAATCCAAATTTGGAAATTGAGGGTATCTTACTTTCGATGTATGATAAAAGATTGCGTTTAGCCAATGTGGTTGTACAGGAAGTCCGTTCTTACTACGGTGACAAAGTATTCGAAACCATTATTCATCGTAATTCAAAAATCGGTGAAGCTCCAAATATGCATCAACCAGTTATTATGTATGATGCCGTTAGCAAAGGTGCTCGAAACTTTATCAACCTTGCTAACGAATTTTTGATTAAAAATAATGATTCTGTAGAGGTTAGTGCATAAGCCTTTTTTTAATTAGTGAACGTTAGATACCTCTAATTTTGTTATCCCTAAAAGATGATACTTGCATGTTT
>OMKD01000255.1 GCA_900299495.1 Sphingobacteriales bacterium | reverse complement strand
TTAAGGATTTCGATGTTCTCAACCTCTCCCGCTGAAAGGAAAGAAATGTCTCTTGTTCTCATTCCATCTACGATGTATAAAGGCTCAGAATTACCATTTGAACCTGTACCACGTACACGTACCTTGAAACCAGAACCTGGAGATCCTGAATTAGGTAGGATGGAAACACCAGCAGATCTACCTTGTAGAGAAGATTGAAGCTGGCCATTTGATAAATTTTGAATTTCGTCTACCTCGATACTTGAGATTGCACCAGTTACCTGACTCTTTTTTTGACGTCCGTAACCTACAACCACAACTTGATCCAACAGCTCAGAAGCTGCAGCAAGTTGTACAGAGATATTGTCCTGACCTTCTACAGAAACATCCATAGTCTCGAAACCTGTATAAGAGATCTCAAGAATATTTTGTCCTTCTGGAAGGCTTACTGTAAATGCGCCATCAATATCAGTTGCAGTACCAGATGTAGTACCTTTTACTAATACAGTTGCGCCTACTAAAGATTGACCAGTGTCATCCGTCACTTTTCCGGATACATTTCTTTGAGCGAACATGCTCAAGGAAAGGGTCATTAAAATTGCCAAACTAAATAAATGTTTGGTTCGTCTAGTGAAAGAATGTCTATTCATGAACAACAGAATTAAATTAGCATTCGGTTAACAATATGTTAAAGCTAAACCGATAAATCCCACAAACAGAAAGGTATTTGGGTCATAATAGGTGGACAAAAAAACCAAAAACCCGTAAACACCTAATAAACAAGGCATTATACCTTTGTTTTTTTCACAAAAAAAGTGCAAAACTTTAATTTAACAGAATAAAACATTGCGCAGCCACACTTGCGCAAAATATAAAATTAGGCTTTGGTCGATTTACCCCCCCTAAATGGTATAAAATACTATGCTATAAAACACAAATCTTAGAGAGATTTGAGTAATAATATTATTATATAAACCACTATAACATTATGCTAAATTATATCAAGTATATCCTTGTTCTTGGAGTGCTATTCTCTACAATGGCTATCCAGGCCCAGAACAATTCATCCAAGTTTTCGGATGCGGATATTGAAGCCTTGATCGACAAAATGACCATTGAAGAGAAGGCAGGACAAATGACTCAGGTGACGATCGACATGATCCTTAAAGAGGAGTCGTCCACTGAGATCGATGAGGAAAAACTTCGTTTTGCAATAAAAGACATGCAGGTTGGTTCTATACTAAACGTTAAATGGCATGCTTACGATCTAAAAACCTGGGACAAGGTATTAACTGCTATCCAGGATGTTGCTACAAAAGAAACCAGATTAAGCGTTCCTATCCTTTATGGTATCGATGCTATTCACGGTGCAAACTATACACAAAACTCTACTCTATTCCCACACAATATAGGAATGGCTGCTGCGAGAGATCGTGCACTTGTTAAAGAAGGTGCAGCGATCACAGCAAAAGAAGTACGTGCTAGCGGACACCGTTGGAATTTTGATCCAACTTTAGGTGTAGGAAGACAACCACTATGGTCCAGATTTGAAGAAACCTTTGGCGAAGACACTTACCTAGCATCAGAAATGGGTGCTGAAGTTATCAAAGGGTATGAGGAAAAAGGACTAGATCATCATGAAGCAGTTGCATCATGTATGAAGCACTTCATCGGGTATTCTAATCCTCGATCTGGTAAGGACAGAACACCTGCCTACATGACTGACCGTGAATTAAGAGAGCACTATCTTCCTACTTTCCAGGCTGCAGTTGACGCAGGTACATCTACAGTGATGATCAATTCTGGAGAATTGGACGGAATGCCAGTACACGCGAGCAAGTATCTTTTAACAGATGTGCTTAGAGGAGAACTTGGCTTTAAAGGTATGGTTGTTTCTGATTGGGAGGATGTAATCCGTCTTAAGCTAAGAGCACATATCGCAGAAACGCACAAAGAAGCTGTTAGACTTGCCGTAGAAGCTGGACTTGATATGTCTATGGTTCCTTTAGACTATTCATTCAGAAATCACCTGATTGAATTAGTAAAGGAAGGATCTATATCTGAAGAACGTCTAGACCAATCCGTGAGAAGAATTTTAGTACTGAAGAGAAACTTGGGACTTTTTGACAATCCTTACACAGAAGAGGAAGCAAGAAAGAACTTTAATCTTCCTAATTATACAGAAGTAGCGCTTACCGCTGCTCAGCACAGTATGACCCTTCTTAAAAATGAAGACAATGTACTTCCTTTAAAAGAAGGACAAAAGATTCTTTTAGCAGGTCCTGCGGCAAATGAGTTTACTTGCCTGCACTCTTCATGGTCATTTAACTGGCAGGGAGATGGTGCTGAGTACTATCCTAAAGGTACAGAGACTATTTACGATGCAATGAAAGAGCGTTTTGGAGCTGACAATGTAAGTTGTGCATCTACAAACAAATTTGAAGATGCTAAAAACACAGATGTAGCTCAACTTAATAAAATGGCTACAGATGCAGATGTAATTGTACTGTGTTTAGGTGAAAAAGCATACGCAGAATCACCAGGTGTAATTAACGACCTTATGCTTGATAAAGAGCAGTTGGATCTTGCAGAAGCAGCGATAGCAACTGGAAAGACTGTCATCTATGTAATGGTGCAGGGAAGACCTCGTGTAATTAGTACTATTGAAGCTGGTGCAAAAGGAATCCTTCAGGCTTATAGACCATCCAGCAGAGGTGCAGATGCAATCGTAAGTGTATTGAGTGGAGACTTCAACCCATCTGGTAAACTACCATTTACGTACCACAGAAATACAGGTGATATCGTATTGTATGACCACAAATTTGCTGAAACATTCACAGAGCTTGCTCCAGGAGAAATTGGTGGAAGTGGTTTTAATCCTCAATGGCAGTTTGGCCACGGATTAAGCTACACAAGCTTTGACTATGGTAAAATGCAGGTAGATAAAACTACTTTCTCAGGAGAAGAAAAAGTAACTGTGACTGTAAACGTTACCAATACTGGTGACCGTGACGGACATCATGCTGTTGAATTATATTCAAGAGATGATTATGCGTCTGTTTCTCCATGTGTAAAACGCCTTAGAGCTTTTGATAAGAAAATGATCAAGGCTGGAGCTACTGAAACATTTAGCTTTACTATTGATGCTGATGATCTTTCATTCATCAATTTTGATAGCAAGCGTGTCACTGAAAAAGGTACATTTAAACTTTTCATTGACGACCAATGGACAAGTATCCGATACGAATAATAATAAAAAAAGGCAGGGATTTGATCCCTGCCTTTTTTTATTTACATAATTCCCGCCTCTACGACCTCGATAAAGGTTATAATTCCATTCCAGTAATTATCCATATCATCATACTGTGATAAGTGTGATCCATTCGGACAAAGCAAAAAACTACTATTAGGAATCTGATTAGCCATCCATTCCATATGATCTGGATCCATGGTATCATGGGTACCACCAACTGTCAAGGTAGGAACGGTGATTGAACTCAACTGCCGGGAGACATCCCAGTCTTTAAGTGTAGCATCTCCCTTAAGTCCAAACTCTGAAGGCCCTTGCATATACACATAAACCTCCGGATTCAAGTGTGTGAAGGTTCTTACAATTGCATCAGGCCACTCTTCAATCGGTGCACGCAGTACGTGGCGGGTGTAATAATGCTCCTCTATGGTTGATAAGTAGGTTTCATTGCCATATTCCTCACGATCTTCATAATACATGATGGTATCTAGAACATCTTTTGGAAGCGCTGGAGCTAATACCTCTTTGTTATACTTATTGTATGCTTCCACATTAGACATCATATTTGAAATGATAAGTCCTTTTAGGTTTTCCTGATGCCTGAATGCATATTCCATGGCAAGTATACCACCCCAAGACTGTCCTAGTAAGTAAAAATTATCCTTATTCAAGCCTAATGCTGTGCGCACCTGCTCTACCTCATCCACAAATCGTTCAATATTCCAAAGACTGGTATCAGAAGGCTGATCACTATAGTACGATCCTAGCTGATCATAATAATAGAACTCATAATTCTTCTCCGGAAAGTACTGCTCTATACTTTCATATAGCTCATGTGTACAACCAGGTCCTCCATGCAAAAGCAAGACTTTTACATCCGGATTTTCCCCAACTTTTCTGGTATAAACATTAAAGGTGCCCTTAGGAGTCTCGACAGGTATCATTTTGACACCCTCTTCATTTAGTTTTGCTTCCTTTAAGGCTGCTTCATCACTTGATGCGTTTTCCTGAGTTGTATCTTCCTCAGTTTGATTTGAAGTCTCCCCTTCATTTTGACAGGCGAAAATGAAAAGACCAAATCCTAGTAAGAGTAATAATCGTAGTTTCATAAAAAATGGATAAAATGTTTACATTTAATATAAGCATTTTATCCATCTCCTATCTAAAAACTTGTCTGGCAATTACTTCGCCATGACGAATCTCCCAAAGTACACAGCGTCCTCTGTAAGAATCTCTAACATATATTGTCCGCTACCCAATCCGTAGTTATTAAGATCAAGTGTACCGTTTTCCATTGATGCAGCATCCACAATCTGAGTCATACCATTTGTAAATAAAACTCGGATACGCAGAACTTCAGTAAGGTCTATCTCTTCTTTAAATTCCAAAATTCCGTTCGTTGGATTCGGGAATAAAGTCAGTTCTGTCAACTGTCTGCTCAGTATTTGATCAAGGTTATTCACATCTGCCTGACCAATATCAACATTTGTATACAGTCTGTACTCACCAGCCTGAAGATCAAAAGACATATTCACATCACTTACGTCAACTGTTTCCCCAGAGAAATACTCATACCAAGTACCTGTTGATGGGAAATTAGCACTTACAGATTCTCCATCCATGTCAAAGGCACCAATGATCACTACATTCATTTCATCATCAAACAAACGAATCCGCTTTTGATTTGAATTATAAAGATCATAATCAAAATCAGTGGTATGAAAGACATCATAGGTATTCCTAAGATCTAGAAGCGCCTTATTAACATCATGAAGTTTAACTCGGTACTGGTTATCTAAAAACTGCCAGACTACTGGCTTAGGATCCAACTTACAACCTGTATCATTTAGGTTAACGGTACCATCTGAGCAAGTGAAAATGGAGTATTCAAAGCCAAGTTCTCCAAATTGCCAGATCATCTTTGGCCCTGGGACAGTTAGGAAGAATGTAGTTGCAAGTTCCTGACGCGCCAAAGCGGTATAAAAATCTTTTACATTGTAACCAGGTCCGGAATTTCCATACTCCAAATTCTTAAACATCAGTCGCTCCTCATCGTGACTTTCCATATAGGATACCAAATGTGGATCATTCCAGCCACGTTCTTTGTATATGCCCCAGTTCAAGTCATTATTATAACCCATAGTAGCTTCATTGTACTGGTAATTCATATTACCCCAAAGCATGAAGCCAAAGTTAGCCAGATTCTTCTCTTCTGAATTATCTGCAAAGTGCTCAAGAATCAATAAGGACTCTGAATCCAAATCCCAGATTACATTTGCCATACGCTTCAGGAGATCAATACGGCTTTGGTCATATGCACCTGCATCAAAAGGACCTCCTACATTTTGAGTAAATCCTTTGGTAAGGTCAAAACGATATCCATCAATATGGTATTCCTCAATCCAGTGTTTTACCACACGATCTACATAATATTGTGTTCTTGGACTCTCATGGTTGAAATCTGATCCTACATTGAAATTATGTGTTGGATCTACATTGAACCAAGGATTATCAGCAGCCGGTTTTCCCCAGTCTCCAGCATCATTATCCCAGTACAACTGAGCCAAAGGACACTGACTGAACCCGTGATTAAGTGCAATATCTAAAAGAACTGCGATTCCTCTTTCGTGACATGCATCAACGAAGGTTTTAAATATTTCAGGACTTCCGTAGTACTTATCCAAAGCATGGTGGAAAGAGGTGTTATATCCCCAACTTAAGTTACCCTCAAACTCAGAAATTGGCATCAACTCGATGGCATTGATTCCCAAGTTCTCCAGATAATCCAGTTTAGTCATCAACTCCACGAAGTTTCTATCTTCCACGAAGTCTCTAATCAGTACCTCATAAACAACCAGCTCTTCTCTTGAAGGTCGGTC
Source organism: Sphingobacteriales bacterium (assembly GCA_900299495.1). Classification (GTDB taxonomy): domain Bacteria; phylum Bacteroidota; class Bacteroidia; order Chitinophagales; family Saprospiraceae; genus AM-2324. Next base: position 7,229 of record OMKD01000255.1, on the reverse strand, counting down.
ATAGTTATCGTGTTGCCAGTCAAAAACAGGTTTTACAGGGAAGAAGCTTGTTGCATTTCCTGTAGTTTTTCCATATGGATATTCCTTAAGATTCGGGAAAGTCTCTTCAGAAATGTATTGATCATTATAAGGATCCAGGATAATATCACTGTATGGATCAGCAATCTTCAACTGACCATCCACATAGTATTGATAAGCATACTCTGTATTCGGATCCAAACCTTCAACATCTAACCACCAAACACCATCAGGGCTTACCTTCATGAAATAATCGGCACTTGCAACCCAATTATTGAAGTCACCAATTAGGTAAACATAATCCTTACCAGGTGCGGTAAGAGCAAAACGAATATGATCATCCTCGATACGGTTGATCCCCGGTTCTGTACCATTAGGATAAGGCTGAGTCACCACATTTCCATTTACAACATAGTAGACTGTATCCCGTACTTCATCAATACCATCTGTAGCCACCATCACCAATTCGTGATCGCCAGCTGCGGAACCATTGACTGTGAAATTTAGACTATTCACATTCTGTTCTTCAGCCACCAAACTTCCATTGTCATACAGACTAATAGTTGCTTCTAATGAGGCATTGATCAAAACATTCAGATCTTCTCCCTGCTCCAGTATAGTACTGTACTCTGTAGGTGTTGCAAAACCAGAAATCAGACCTTGCTGACCTGAAAAAACAGGTACAAATATATCCGATCCATCGTCCGTTTTTCCTTCAAGAGAACCGGATGCATTTCTAAAGACCAATGCGATTTCATTAACTTGGATATTTGCGGGTAAGGTGGCATTAGCATTATTATTCTCATCTGCCCATTCAATTAAGCTAGGTGAAAATGTTAATTGCCAAAGGTCTGAGGTACCAATTCTGGTCATCTCAGTCCTACTGTCTGCTGTTCCCCAGTTCCCTGTAACATATTGCCAGGATCCAGGTCCATTAGCTTCGGTGATCAAACCTACATGTGCATACACTTTTTGTCCTTGTGGCAGACCAGCAAGTGAACCGGTGCCTAGTGTTGCATCATAAGTAATTGTTATCTGCTCCTCAGCTGAGGGGAACGTTGGCTCCGTAGTCACTATCTGACCATGAGCCAACGAACCAACAATCAAAAAAACGATTAATACTAGATTAATTCTCATTGTTCAATATTTTCTTTAGCGTATTGCTTCTTTTTCTGTAATCAACAAGTTACATAAGCCTGCTATAATCAAGCAAGTACCTGCCAGTAACATTGTTGAAATTGTCTGATCTCCGAAGATCAGATAACTTATATTTACCCCTCCTATTGCTGCAAGAATCTGAGGAATTACAATAAACATATTGAATATCCCCATGTAGATTCCCATCTTCCTCTCATCAATGGATGAAGAAAGCATGGCATAAGGCATGGATAATATCGATCCCCAAGCAAATCCAATAAGCGCGAAGCTCAAATTCAAATACTGATGATCATCTATAAAGAACATAATTAAGAACCCAAGACCTCCTAAAACTAAGGAGACCAAGTGAACCAATTTTCTGTTAATTCTAATTTTTGCAGTAATAAAGGTCAAGATAAACGCAAATAACATAGATGACAAGCCGTAAACTCCCATATAACTTCCTACCAAATTGGCAGACTCATTAAATGCAGCAAGCGCTTGCTCATACATTGCAGCACCTTCCTCTGGGAAAGGTGTTTGGAATACATGCTCTGTTAATGCAGGGGTAGCCATAGACCACATAGTAAAGAATGCAAACCAACTGAAGAACTGAACAAGTCCTAGTTTTTGCATAACCTTAGGCATCCCTATTACGTTACTGATAATCTGATTTGCACCATCAAAGAATCCTGCTTTATCTTTCTCCGCTTTGAAAGCCTCCATATCCTCAGGAGGATACTCGTCAGTCGTGAATATAGTCACCAAAATAGAGGCGATAAATACAAAAGCACCGATACCGAAAGCGATCTTTACATCACTTGGGATAGTTCCTGCTACTGCCTCTTCTACAATGCCCATTTTATCCATGACACTTTTCACCATGAATGGTAATTTACTCGCTACCCATGTACCAATACCAATAATCAATGTCTGTATAATAAATCCATAAGATCTTTGGTTCTCAGGTAACTTATCCGCAACCAAAGCTCTGAAAGGCTCCATGGAAATATTAATAGACGCATCCAGGACCCAAAGTGAACCAACTGCCATCCAGAGTGCTGATGAATATGGAGCAAAGAATAAGGTCACTGATGCCAGTACCGCACCTACCAAAAAGAATGGTCTTCTTCTACCTAGCTTAGGATGCCAGGTTCTGTCAGACATGTATCCAATAATAGGTTGTACGATTAATCCTGTCAGAGGCGCAGCAATCCATAACATGGGAATGTCGTCCTTTGCAGCACCCAAGGTTTGAAAAATCCTTGACATGTGTCCTCCTTGCAATGCAAATCCAAACTGGATTCCCAGGAATCCGAAACTCATGTTCCAGATCTGCCAGAAAGTAAGTTGTTTTTTTGAGTATCCTGAATTCATAATTAGTATTGTTTAATGGGATTACTTAGAAGCTTTTTGCTCGTATACCTTATATCCATAAGGAGCAAGGCTTATCTGCTGACCAGCACCAGCTTCTTTTGTGAATATCTCTGTCATACCATCCACAGACTCTGAAAGTTCTGTTGTCTGTTCAGCGTCACTGAAATTCAAAACAACTACAACTTTATCCCCATCTTTTTCACGCTTAAATGCATATACTTCTTCTGATTCATTTAATCGTGCTGGCTGACCACCATGCACACCATTCCAAAGCGCTTTATTTTCTCTATGAACAGTTAGAAGGGTTTTATAGAATCCTTCATACTCGAAATCACCAAACTCAATATCATCTTTATCGAAGAATGCAAGACGCTTTTTCAAAGGTTCTTCCTGACCTGAATAGATCAACGGCATTCCTGTCAATGTACCTGTAAGTACTGCAAAGGTCTGATGTGCATCTCCATAACGCTCAAACTCTGTGCCATTCCAAGAGTTTTCATCATGATTCGTAGTGAAGCTCATTTGAAATCCTTTCTGGAATTTCTCTGCAGTCTCAGCAAGATATTTATCAATTGCATTTACATCTTCTTTGCCTTTACCCATTTCATTTGTCAAATGCATGAAAGACCAAGGGTAACTCATGTGGAAGTTTCCTGAGTTTCTGTGTGGAGCATGTTCAGCCTCTGCCAACATAAATACAGGCTTCAATGCACGCATACGAGGTACAGCTGTATCCCAAAAATCATCTGGCACTTCAAATGCAACATCACATCTGTAACCATCTACATCGTATTCTGTGATCCAATATTCCAATGCTTTAGTCATCTCCTCACGCATCTCCATATTGTCAAAGTTCAACTCTGCAACATCATACCAATCCGTTAGTTCTCCATCCATAAATGGGTGCGTAATCGTATCAGCAACATGTGTGAAATACTCAGGATTTTTCTCGATCCAAACATGATCCCATCCTGTATGGTTAGGCACCCAATCAAGGATGACCTTCATGTCCAAGGCATGAATCTTATCTACCAAGTTTTTGAAATCCTCTGGTGTACCAAACTCCGGGTTCACAGCAGTGTAATCTGAAACTGCATAATAAGAACCTAAACTACCTTTTTTCTTAGTTGTAGAAATAGGGTAAATAGGCATCAACCAAAGCATTTTCACACCCATATTATTCAATCGATCCAGGTGTTCTGCAAATGCATTGAATGTACCTTCCGGTGTATATTGTCTGATATTTACCTCATAGATATTCGCATTTACTGCCCAGGCAGGCATCATATCTTCTCCCACAGTCTCAACAACTGCCTTTTCTGGTTGAGCATCTGTTTGCTCTTGTGTAGCAGAATTCTGACAAGCAACGGAAAAAAGAATAGTTCCTGCTGTCAAAAGGCCAAATAGTGATTGTTTACGTATCATTTCCTAGCTTAATTTGATTGAATGATCTCAAAGGACCAAGGTTCTACAGACAGTGATATTTGTGCTTCATTCTGAATCAACTTCTTCTCTTCACTGATCTTACGAACAAAGGTCATCGAGTTCGTATTGTTGTCTAAATTTATATTGAAAGTATCAGAGGTATCCTTATTAAAGATGCAGTAGGATACCTCATTAAAATACCGCCTTTCTAGAATTAAATGGCTGTCACTTACCTCCACAAGTCTGGTATCTCCATATATCAAAGACAGGGAGTTTCTTCTCAAATTGACAACCTTAGATGTCATTGCTTTAGTCTCTGCTTGTTTAGGGCTCAAATCCTCAAAGATCATCATATCCCTGTTGTCTGGATCGTTTGCTCCAGGCATACCGATTTCATCACCGTAAAAAATAGTAGGCACGCCTGGTATAGACAGATAAAAAGCAGTCATCATCTGCAGTTTGCTATAGCCTATCGGATCACCAACTCCAACTTCACGTTCAAAGCCTGCTGCTCTTGGATCTTCATCCATACTTAAAGCACCACCAGCATAGGAAATAAACCTAGCTTGATCGTGATTACCGGTCATATAACCCATTGTATTATGATGGCCATAATAGTTCAAGGATTGCTCTAAAGCATCCGATACTACTCTAAAAGATGGCTCTTGAAAAGCAAAAGATGATCGACTATCGAAGTACAGATTAAAATCAAATTGAGCATCCAGTAACCCGGATCCTATGTAGCTATTTACCAAATCTCTACTACCATAAGTCTCCCCAATCTGATACACCTTTTTACCTTTAGAAATACGCTCTTCTTTTAATCTGCGCGTCAATTTCCTCCAAAAGTCAAGCGGAATGTGTTTTGTAGCATCATGTCTGAATCCATCAAAATCAAACTTCTGAATCCAGTACATCGTCGAATCTACCTGCAGATCAACAACCTCCGGATTTTCTAAATCCAACGATGGTAGAAATTCATCAAACCAGGTTGTTAGCCTTTGCTCATCCCAAAGTCTCAGATTTCGGCGACCATCTTCTAATTCAAATACCGTTGCATATTCTGGATTATTTTTGATGATAGGATGTTGTTCATGAACATGATTACATACATAATCCAACAATATTGCAATGTCATTTTTATGGGCAGCCTGAATCAATTCATACATCTCTTCATCTGTCCCGAATCGGTGATCAATTTTACTGGAAGAAATGGGCCAATACCCGTGATATCCTGAATAAAAATTTTGGGGTTCTATATACTCTTGAAAAGCACCAGCTGGATTTTGAGTTATTGGAGAAAGCCAAATACTGTTAATCCCAAGATCGTTGAAATAACCTGATTTTATTTTTGCTGTAATCCCTGCTAAATCACCACCCTGATAGTTCGCTTTATCATACAAACGCGTATCATCTAAAGGAGCGTCATTGGATGTATTTCCATTATAAAATCGGTCCACTAAAGTGAAATACATCACCTGTGCCTCATAATCCGTTCTTCCCAAACGCTGCGGATCAGTTAACACCTGCCCCTCTCGAACTGGAACCATTATATCATTTGAAACACCTGATTGGCTGCAGGCAAATACTCTTAATTTTCCTGATCCATCTGGTAATTCAATTTTAATCTTACTTTCTTCAAGGCTAAAATCAAGCAGTTGGTTATTCAGGTAAGGGAAACAATTCAAGCCCTCAGTATTCCCACTAATTGATAAGAAAACAGTTCCGTCTTCAAAGGAATTTGTCTGAAGAACTGGAAAGGCTTGTTGCTCTGCTTTTGAAGGTCTAAGATCCAGCAAACTATTTACGCCTCCTGAACCATTATCCGCCTGAAGTGTATTAACCGGGTCCAATAACTCCTTTCCATCTGCTACAAATACATATTGGTAGGCATTTGGATTTAGAACAAAATCAAAGCTCCAAGTGACATCCTTACGATATCCGTCGACAAGATTCCAGTTGGTCATCTCCCCTTTTAGCTGAACCTTTTCGTAGTCTTTATCTTCAAGGGTGATGGTTACCGGAGCTTTTACAGAGCCTACGCAAAGGACATCCTTTATGCCTGATTCCGTAACAAAACCAAGATTAAATAATTTGCCTCTTGTATCTGTACTATAGATCAAAAGGCTATCCTTTTGTTCGGAGAATGCTGAAGTCCATCCACTAGGCAGATTAACTCCTGTCACTTCTTTTTTATCCAAAAAGTAATCTTCCAATAAGACAATTGTGGTATCAGAAGCACCTAATTTTATCGGGCTCAAAACTCCGAGATCATTGGTTGATTGCTCTGCTTCATTTACACAGCTAATCAGAAAAAAAAATAACAGCAGACTAATCGAACTAAAGGATTTCTTAAGCATTTTCGAAAGATTTTAGTTTAAAGGAATAATCTGAACCTGCTCCAACCTGCACACATTCACCATTTGCAAAAAACTCAAGTGTTTGTTCGGAAGGATTACTAACAACACAGGTATCAGCTGCAACCTTTATCGTAATAAGTACACCCTTATAAAGTAATTTGAAAGCAAATGAATTCCAATTTGCAGGAAGCATTGGGTTAAGGTGCAGGCATGAGTCTTTCATTCGCATACCACCAAACCCTTTAACCACTGACATCCAAGTACCTGCCATACTAGTAATATGAAGGCCATCTTCCGTGTCATTATTATAATCATCCAGATCAAGTCTAGCAGTTCTTACATACATCTCATATGCCTTCTCTTCCTTGTTCAATTTTGCCGCAAGAATGGCGTGAACACAAGGAGAAAGTGAAGACTCGTGAACCGTCATCGGTTCATAAAAATCGAAATTGCGCTCTAGATCTTCACTACTAAAATCGTCCTCAAAGAAATAAATACCCTGAAGTACATCTGCTTGTTTGATGAAGCAAGATCTTAGTATTCTATCCCATGACCAATTTTGACATAAAGGATAATCACCTTCACCAAGTGAAGTCACAGGTCTAAGGTCTTTATCCAAGAATCCTTCTTGCTGAAGGATGATATTCTTTTCTTCTGAAACTGGGTAGTACATATTATCAGCAATCTCCTGCCACTTATCCCACTCAGCAATATCGAATTTCGTTTTCTGAAGGATTGCATTAAAGCGATCAGAATCGATTGCTTTAACATAATCCATGCTTTCCTTACAATATCTCAAACACCAGGCTGCTATGTAGTTGGTATACCAGTTATTATTTACGTTATTCTCGTATTCATTTGGACCAGTAACACCAAGCATTACATATTGATTCTTGGCAGCAGACCAATTGA
>OMKD01000254.1 GCA_900299495.1 Sphingobacteriales bacterium | reverse complement strand
TTTGCACTTCGGCATTTGGTACAGATAGGCCCATCAGATCTTTGATTCTTGGATCCTTAATGTTGAAGGTGAACAAAGAAGGGACTGGTGGAACTATGGTGTGTCCAAGGTGCGAGATTTGCTCCCACATGAATTTGGATGAACCCGTAGCTATAACCAGGTGGTCTCCGTAATAGCTTTCTCCATTGGAACAGATTGCTTTCCAGCACTGCTTGTCTTCTTCTGGAGGATATATATTTAAGACTTTACGTTTTGTAAGTATGCTTACACCATTCGCTTTACAGGCATTCATAAAGCAATCGATGACAGACTGGGAAGAATCACTGATTGGAAATATTCTGCCATCTTCCTCAATTTTTACATCCACACCACGTTCCTCAAACCAAGCCATCGTATCACCGCTTGAGAAGCTATTGAATGGACCTAATAGTTCGCGCTGACCTCTGGGGTAGTTCTTGCTGAGTTCTCTAGGGATGAATTCTGCATGCGCTAGGTTGCAACGCCCTCCACCGGATATCTTTACTTTGCCTAAAACATCTTTTCCCTGCTCCAGAATGGTCACTTTTATCGCTGGGTTTTCCTCAGCAATTTTTATTGCTGTGAAGAAGCCTGCTGCACCTCCTCCGATAATCAGTACTCGCTTATTTTCAGGATTTCTGTATGGCTTTGAATCTTGCATGCGCTGCTTTATTTTTTGCAAAAATAGCTTTTCCAATAACATTATGATAAGATGAAATGTTCCTCTTTCAAAATTAGCCGCGATATAGATTTTTTGAATATGGAATTGGTATATTTGCGGGAATAAAATTGTAAGCAGTGAATAAGAATCTTAAGGTTTTCAAATTTGGTGGTGCATCAGTAAAAGATGCGGAATCTATTAAGAATGTATTGGATATCACCAAGACATATAAGGATCATGAACTGGTTGTAGTGGTTTCTGCTATGGCTAAGACCACAAACCATTTGGAAAAGGTTGTTGATTTATATGCTTCCGGTAAGGATGCATTTGCTGAGTTGGAACAAATCAAACAGTTTCACTATGGTATTGCTGCAGCTTTATTTGAAGATCCAAAGGAATTGCAAACCAGTTTGAGTGATACATTTGTAGAGATAGAGTGGTTGCTTGAAGAACCTATGGAGGATTCTTATGATTATGTTTATGATCAAATTGTATCAGTAGGGGAGTTGTTGTCCACACAGATCGTTGCTGCCTATTTTAATGCGAATGGTTTATCCACAAAGTGGGTAGATGCGAGAGATCTAGTCCTTACCGATAATATATACCGAGAAGGATGGGTTCAGTGGGAAGAGACTATTAAGCGTACTAAGGGTAAATTAGAACCTATTCTGAAGGCTGGTAGTATTGCCTTGACACAGGGTTTTATTGGTTCTACATCTGAGAATTTCACGACTACTCTAGGTAGAGAAGGTTCAGATTATTCAGCTGCCATATTCTCTTTTTGTTTGGATGCTAAAGAGATGGTAATCTGGAAAGATGTGCCTGGTATCTTAACTGGCGACCCACGCTACTTCGATAATGTAACTAAACTGGATCAAATCTCATACCGCGAAGCTATTGAAATGACCTATTATGGGGCAAAAGTCATTCACCAAAAGACTATCAAACCGCTTCAGAATAAAAATATTCCACTTTTAGTTCGATCATTTATTGATCCTGCTGGTTCAGGTACTGTAATTACCGCAGAAACGGATGAGACCTATCCACCAATAGTCAGTGTGGAAAGAGATCAGGCTTTGATTCGAATTTCTACTAAAGACTTTTCTTTCGTGGCGGAGCACCACATGAGTTTTATCTTCTCACAGATTGCATCCTTGAGATTGCAGGTCAATCTTATGCAGAATACAGCCATATCTTTTGTGGTTTGTGTAAATGATGCCAATGATAAGGTTGATCGTTTTGCCAATGCTATTGAAGAGAAGTTCAAGGTAAACTTTGAGCGAGGATTGGAATTATATACGATTAGACATTATAATGATTCCATTATTAAATCGCTTAAGGATAGTAAATTGATTCTAGCGGAAGAGAAGATGCCTAAGACTACTCAATTTGTCACCAAGGCAGTCCCTACCATGCGCTTGAAATCTTAACAAAAAATTTTAGAAAAAATTACACACTTTTTTTTTGAACTGTGAAATATTGATTTACTTTTGCAAAGTCTTAATTAGACTAAATCTAAATAAAAATAAGAAATCTAAATCACCCGACATGTTTAATCTTAAAAGTGTATTAATACTATCAATTGGAGCAATGTTTGCCTTCTCCTCTTGTTCATCTGATGATGAGGTAATACCTACCCCAGATGATAGTTACGATGTACCGGTTACGTACAATTTCGATAATGTATCTTACTCAGGGCAGACCCAGCGTTTAGCTATGATGTCAGAAATGAGTTCATTGATGAAGTCTGCAGTTTCTCCTGATGTTACTTTAGATGTAAATCAATTGCTTGCAATGTATGCTAATGATTCAGATAATGCTGGATGGACTGGTATTTATTCTAAACAATTGAAAAATAAAACCTTTGAGCCAGTTCAAGCCGATTTCGAAACTTTATTAAACGAAATGGCTGCTATTTCATCTGCAACAGGTGAGTATGCTGTAGGAACTGCAGGAACGGTTACTAAAGCAGATGGATCGAAGACTTATTTAGTAAATGAAAAAGGTGTTGAGCCTGTTCAGCTTATCGAAAAAGGTCTGATGGGAGCTTGTTTCTACTACCAGGCAACTTCAGTTTACTTAGGATCAGGTAAGATGGATGTTGATAACACGATCGTAGAAGAAGGTGAAGGAACTGAAATGGAGCACCACTGGGATGAAGGTTTCGGTTATTTTGGAGCACCGATTGACTTCCCAACAAACACAGATGGTCTTTTCTTCTGGGCTAAATACTCTAATACTTGTAATGAATATACAGACAATAACAAGGAGTTGATGGATGCATTCCTTCTTGGTAGAGCTGCTATCTCAAATGATGATCTTGCTACAAGAGATAACGCAATCACTACAGTAAGAAATGTATGGGAAAATGTAAGTGCTGCTGCTGCAATTCATTACCTAAATGACGCTGCTGAAGGATTTGATGATGTAGCTGTACGTCTACACACACTTTCTGAAGCATTAGCATTCATTTATAGTTTGAAGTTCAATGATGGCAAAACGCAAAACAATGATACTATTGATGGTTATTTGTCAACACTTGCAACAACTTCAGATATTACAGCATTTGACCTTACGAATATTACGGTAGAAACTATTTTATCAGTAAGAGATGCTTTAGCACTTGATTTTGATCTTGATGCAGTAAAAGAGAATCTATAAATAAACTTGAGAGGAAATGATGGTGACATCATTTCCTCTTCATCATAAAATATGATCATGAGATTATTTTCTGTTTTAGTTATTTGTGTTTCCATCGGATTCTTCTCCTCTTGTTCTTCGGATGAAGCTCCGATATCATCTTTATGTCCAACGATTGATGAAGCTGATCAAACAGCATTATTTGAATTCTATAAGGATGAATTGATTATTCCTGCCTATACGCAGGCTGTATCAGATGTGCAAGTTTTAAAAAGTGGTTTGGATAACTTCCTAAATAATCCAAGTACTGATAATCTTTTAGATGTTCAAAATCAATTTAAAACAGCATATCTTTCCTGGGAATATGCGGAGCCTTTTTATTTTGGGCCTGCTGAAGATCAACTGATTGAAGATCATTTCAATTATTTCCCAATTGATATGGAAAATTTACAACTAGCTATTCAGAATGGTTTTGATTCAGATCTTACAGAGAAGTATGATCGTGGTTTTCCAGCAATGGATTACCTTTTGTTCAATGGTTCGGAATCCGAAATCATTGAGGCCTTAACTCAATCAGATGTACGCACATATCTTCTAGCAAATATTGAAAATATGGAATCGCGAATCGTGGCAGTTGAGGAAGCTTGGAGAGGTTCTTTCGGCGCTTCTTTTGTTGCAAATACAGGAAAAGCAGATGGTGCTTCCTTGAGTCAAATCATTAATACTTACAATAGACATTTCGAAACCATTAAGCGAAACCGCATTGGTCTTCCTTCAGGAATTTTGACACTAGGGTTTAAGCAACCACAGGTGGTAGAAGGCTTTTATTCTGCAATGTCTCTTGAGCTTGCAAAAGCATCGGTTGCTGCATCTTCAGCTTATTTTTATGGGCATGTAGGTGGGACCGACGCACACAGAAGTATCTATTCCTTATTGAATGATTTGGAATTGCTTTCAGGGAATGAACGGCTAGCAGATAAAATGGATGCTGAGATAAAAGTATTCGCCAATCACCTTGATGATATTAATGGAACGCTAGATTATGCGGTGGAGTTTGAAACAGAAACAATCAATGAACTTTATCAAAGTATGAGCGGTTTTGTGGTTTTAGCAAAGACAGATATGCCAACTGCACTTTGTATTTCGATTACTTACGTTGATAATCCAAGTGATTCAGATTAATTGTTAGAAGTTTCATGTGTTCATGAGTAGTATGCAAAAGATAAAAGATTACTTGAATACTGGGGTGTCTATTGCACCCCTTGTTACTTTTCGGCTTCTATTCTATGGACTTTTTTTTATTGGTGCGATTCGGTTTATTGCTTCTGGTTGGATCAATGAATTGTATTCAGGTACAGCGTTCTATTTCAAGTTTTATGGTTTATCCTGGGTACCAAACATAGGAAGTTACGCTATGTTGGCCATTTATATAATTATGGTCTTGTCTTCCCTTTGTTGTCTTTTAGGGTTTTTCTACAGGCTAAGCGCTATTATTACCTTCCTGGGCTTTTTCTTTTACGAATTTACAGATGCAACTAACTATCTGAACCACTATTATTTAGTACTTCTTTTACTATTCTTACTCATCTTTTTGCCCGCAAATAAGGCTTTTAGTTTTGACGTCAGTTATAGGGGAGTGAAGTCTTTTGACCGTATTCCCAGATTTATGATAGTGATCATACAATTTCAGCTGGCCTGTGTATACTTCTTTGCAGGACTTGCTAAGTTAAATGCGGATTGGTTGATCAATTTTATGCCTATGGCTGTGTGGTTACCTTCAAAATCTGATCTTCCACTTATAGGTCCTCTTTTAGCTAAGCCATTTACAGCAGCATTATTTTCTTACGGAGGAGCAATTTATGATTTGAGCATCGCTTTCTTTTTGTGTTTTAAGCGAACCAGAACTGTTGCTTACCTATTTGTTCTTGGTTTTCACCTGATGGTCGGATTATTATTCAATATTGGTCTTTTCCCTTGGATCATGATCTTGTCTACCACGATCTTTTTTTCTGACGAAAAACATGTAAAGATTTTAAGTAAAATTGGATTTAATCCAAATAAGGATACTACCTTTGTGGTCAGCAAAATCAAAGCAGTGTATTTGGGACTCGCATTTTATGTCTTTGTACAATTGATTTTGCCGATGCGGTCTTTACTTTACCCTGGAAATGTGCTTTGGCACGAGCAGGGATATCGCTTCTCCTGGAGAGTAATGTTGGTTGAAAAAGCTGGTGTTGCAACATTCAAAGTCTTTGATGAGGAAGATGTTTTTTTAGGGGAGGTGGACAATAGTAAATATCTAAGTGCATATCAGGAGAAACAAATGGCTATCCAGCCTGATTTTATACTTCAATATGCCCATCACCTGAAGAACCAGCTTGAAGAGGAATACAAGATCAAGAACTTAAAAATAAAATGTGATTGTTTTGTAGCCCTAAATGGTCGAGCTTCTCAGCGATTGGTATATGCAGATACCGATCTTAGTCAGGAAGTCGATAACTGGGCTGTCAAAAAATGGATCATTCCGCTAATGGACAATTGAGTATGAGAGGTAAGGTAAGCTGCTTAATATCTTTTTTTCTTTTTTGCTGTACTATGATCAGTGCACAGGATAAACTCTGTGTCCTAAAAGTCATTGATGATAATTCGCAGTTACCAATCAATGCTTCTGTTTGGGATGAAGTGAATTCAGTTTATTTTGAGGTTGATAAGTCCGGGCTTTGTTCAATTCCAACCAATGGACAGGATACTTTATTGCTTACCTTCTTTTGCGAGACTTATGTAAGCCAAACCCTTTATGTTCCGGTAACAATCGACACCTTTACCGTTGGCATGAAAGGCTTAAAGGTTGAATTAGAAGATTTCGTTATTGTCTCTGACAACCAAAGTCAACTGGTTCAAAAACTGAATAATGTTCGTGGGATGGGAATTTACGCAGGAAAGAAGTCAGAGCTTCTACTCATGCGAAACTTCAAGGGGAATAATGCTTCCAATAATGCTCGGGAGATATTTGCTTCTGTGCCAGGATTAAATATATGGGAGAATGATGCCTCCGGATTGCAATTGAATATTGGAGCAAGAGGATTGGATCCTAATCGAACGGCACATTTTAATACCCGACAAAACGGATATGATATCAGTGCCGATGCTTTGGGATATCCGGAAACGTATTATACTCCTCCGGTACAAGCCTTAAAGCAAATTGAGATCGTACGTGGTGCTGCATCCTTGCAGTTTGGGCCTCAATTTGGGGGTATGTTGAATTTTGTATTGAAAGATGAAAATAAGAAAGCTTTTTCCTTCGAGACAATAAATAGCATCAGTTCTAATCGTCAGATTTCTACTTATAATGCTGTCGGCGGAACAAAAGGTGCATGGAAATACTACGCATATGGATTTTACAAAAGAGGGGATGGGTATAGACCGAATTCAGGATTCGATCAGCTTATAGGTTTTGCAAGAATTGCCTACAATAAAAAGCGTTTTAAAGTCAGACTGGAGCATACGACCATGGATTATTTGGCCCAATTGCCTGGAGGCCTGGTTGATTTTGAGTTTGCATCCGATCCATTTATATCAAAGAGAGATCGAAATTGGTTCTCCGTGAATTGGAATATGAGTAATCTTCAAATGGATTATACTATTTCACCAAGAACTCGTATTCAGAGTCGAAATTTCATGCTACATGCCAGTCGTAAATCCGTTGGTGAACTTGGACCTATTAATCGTCCGGATCCAAATTCATTGCGTGATTTGATCATCGGATCGTATAAGAATCTGGGTTCAGAGTTTAGATTCTTACATCAATATAATACAGGTAAGTCCTTGAGTACTGTTCTAGTTGGATTTAGAGCATACAAAGGTAATACGAATAACAGACAGGGCTTTGCAAATGCTGATAATACGGCAAGTTTTGAATTTTTAAATCCTGAAGAACCTCAGATATCTTCTTATCTTTTTCCAGGGACCAACCTTGCTTTGTTTGCTGAAAATGTATTCAATTTTTCAGATAGACTCTATATAAGTCCGGGATTTCGATTAGAAAAAATCATCACAAGAGCAGACGGTTATTATTACAATAGAGTCTATGCAGGAACACAGCTAATACTTGAACAAAAGATTGAGCGCAATCTTGAAAGTCCAAGATTTTTCCCTCTATTCGGAATGGGGGTAGCATATAAGGTTGGAAAGGATTTAAGGAAGGAGTTTTATTTAAATGGTTCTCAGAATTTCCGTTCAATTAACTTCACCGATATCAGTATTAGTAATCCAAACCTGATTGTGGATCAGGATCTGACCGATGAACGTGGGTATAATTTTGAGTTGGGTCTACGTGGTCAATCCTTTGAAGGGAATTATTCCTTTGATGTAAATGCCTTTTACCTTTCTTACCAGAATCGAATAGGTTTAACGTCCATTGTTTTACCAGATAATCGCATAAGTGCCTATCGGACCAATATTGGTGATGCGCAGGTTTTGGGATTAGAATCCTTTCAACAGTATAATTTCAATCCTGTGAATCTAGGGTCTAAAGTATTGAAAGTATATTCATTTCTGAATATTGCTTATCAGAAGGGGACTTACATTAGTGCAGAGCCAGCTATATTGGGCAATCGTTTGGAGAAAATACCTCCACTTTCTGTGCGTGCTGGTTTAAATATTGATCTCGAAGGATATAAGCTAAATGTATTGGCTTCTTTCATTGATAAACAATATACTGACGCTACAAATGCCGAATATGTAGCAGATGCTACACGTGGAATAATTCCATCTTACGAAATAGTGGATGTATCTCTTAATAAGACCTTTAGTAAGTTGGATGTAAGTATAGGCGTCAACAATCTTTTTAATCGGATTTATTTTACCCAACGAGCAGTTTCTTATCCTGGACCGGGGATAATGACTGCTGCACCTCGACTTTTTCACTCTAGTATTGGTTATAAATTTTAATTTTCAAGGAATTAGGCGTATTTTTTAGTGTACGCTCAACGAATTGAAAAATAAGCTAATGGATAAAGTATTATACTCCGAATCGAAAGGTTCAGTTGGGGGATTAAATTCTGTGTTGACCCTGGATGCATATTCGGGTCCATGGGATAAGGCCGCTATCTCCCATTTTCTTAAAAGAACAACATATGGTCATACCTATGAGCAGATAGGTGAACTCGAAGCGCTGGATCACGAATCAGCCGTTGATCTTGTATTAATGGATCTGGGGATGCCTGATCCTCCTGTCAATTATGATCAGGATCAAGACCCGAATGTTCCTCTTGGTGAAACTTGGGTAAATGTAATGCCTACAGCTGGTGTGAATCAGAATTACCGAGCTCGCTCTATGCGTGCGTGGAGTACTATGGTGCCATTGACAAGTGGCCTATCCGTCAGAGAACGTTTGGTTATCTTCTGGCACAATCATTTTGTAACAGCGGACATTGGTGACAGAAGGTTAGTTTATGATTATATGAATCTCCTTCGAACGCATGCTTTGGGAAATTTGAAGCAATTTGTGAAGGATATTACGATAGATCACTCGATGTTGCGCTATCTGAATGGTAATCAGAATACAAAGACTGCCCCTAATGAAAACTACGCCAGGGAATTACTAGAATTGTTTACTATTGGTAAAGGCCCTTTAGTTGCTGAGGGAGATTATACTAATTATACCGAAGATGATATTATCTCTATAGCTCGGGTACTTACTGGTTGGCGAACCTATGGATTTAATTCAGCTACCAATCCATTGGCTGTTGGTTTTGATCTGAATAGACATGATACAGAATCTAAGCAATTATCTCATCGTTTCGATAATACAGTTATTGAAAATGCGGGTGAAGATGAATATAAAAACCTTATTGATATCATTTTTCAAAAGGATGAGGTCGCTCGATTTATATGCCGAAAGTTTTACAGATACTTTGTTAGTGATGATATCAATGAAACGGTTGAGGCTCAAATAATCAATCCACTCGCAGATATTATGGTGGAAAACGATTATGAAATAGCACCTACACTTCGTGTATTATTCCTAAGTGATGCCTTTATGCACGAAGAAAACCGAGGGGTTTTAATTAAGAATCCACTCGAGTTTGCAGCTTCAATAGTAAAGAGCACACATGTGGATGTGAAGGAGGATAATTATCTGGCAAATTATGCATTGGGTACCTCTTTGTTCTATCGACTTCGAGATATGCAGATGGAAATCAATAATCATCCTTCTGTTGCGGGATGGACGGCCTATTATCAAGCACCTGGATTTACCAGAATGTGG
>OMKD01000253.1 GCA_900299495.1 Sphingobacteriales bacterium | reverse complement strand
TCAAATCCAATTTAAGAACAAAGAACTTGCCTCCACAACTATGCACTTAGTTCAAAAAGTGGAGATGATAAAGTCCCTCCAAGGAGAGTTAAATAAACTTACGGTTTCGGATAAACCTATTAGTGAGCTGAAGAGAGATATCTCTAAGTTGATTAGAATCTTGAATGCTGATGAGCAATTGGATAATGAGTGGGAACAATTTGCGCACCACTTTGATGAAGTACACTCCAATTTCTTGAAGCGTATTTCAGAGCAATACCCACAATTAAAACCAAATGATCATCGTCTGTGCGCATACTTGAGAATGAATCTTTCCACCAAAGAAATCGCACATTTACTGAATTTATCCGTTCGGGGAGTGGAGGCAAGTCGTTATCGCTTGCGTAAAAAGATTGGTTTGGATACGAATATTAACCTTACTGAATTTATGATGCGCTTTTAAACATTAATCAATTTGTCTTTTTAATCACTAGTTATGAATTTCAAATATTGGATTGGTATTTCGCTATTATTGAGTTTTGTTTCCTGTAAAATGGAGGATGAAAAAGTTACCAAGCAGATTGTCAATACGGAAGATGCTCCTAAGGCTTTAGGACCATATAATCAGTCTGTTCGTTTTGGAGATATCGTATTTATCTCTGGACAGATTGCCATTGATCCCATTTCTGGGAAAGTAAAAAAGGAATTGGATATTCAAGGGGAAACCATTCAGGTTTTAGAAAATCACAGAGCTATATTGAAAGCCCATGGATTGACTTTTGATGATGTATTGAAAGCAGATGTGTTTGTAACGGATATGGAAAACTATTCCAGCTTCAATTCGATTTATGCAGAGTACTTTCCGGATTCAATTGCACCCGCACGAGTGTTGGTTGAAGTTGCTGAACTCCCCGCAGGAGTAGAAGTTGAAATTGCTTTAACAGCTGGTATTAAGTAGGCATAAAAAAAGCATCCCAACCGGGATGCTTTTTTTAATTTTCCTTTATAGGAATCTTATTCGTTGACATCAAATAGAATCCAATTAATGGAAATACCATTAGAATTCCATGCAGATATACTGCCAATTCCGGAACGGTTTCGTCATTTTTTACGACAAATATTCCGATAAGGTTGATCACAAATAAAGATGCAAAGGTTTTCATCGCAAAGGATTTGAATACCTTTGACCCATCATAATTTAGTTTGTTAGGTAAAGCCAAGATTGCTTGTAAGCCCCAAAGTCCCGCAACTAAAAGGTGACTGAACTCCTCTGTTGCTGAAAATTTTTGCATTTCGGCCCCAAACACTAGTATTCCGTAAAGGAAGTATCCCAAAAGGAAAAAGAAGCGTTTTCTCTGTATAACACCGTATAGAGAGATGAGTACCGGAATAGCCGCTACAAAGATCATTGGATCCATAGTTAGTATATTGAGTTAGTAATTAGTTACTTATAATATAGCTAAATTATTTTATTTCTAAGACCCTTATTCTATAAAGTGAATTATAGTTAAGCTTATTGAATATATCTGTTTTTATGTGTTAACTTCATTGGACTAATTGGCTAACTATATACACAAATGGAAAACGTTGAACAATACTTTAGAACCGTTTTAAACTTTTCAGAGGAGGACTGGCTCTTTTTAGCATCTAAGATGAAACGAGTGGAGATTCCGAAGAAAACCGATGTAACCCAAATAGGTAAAGTAGAACGGTATCTTTCTTTTTTAGAAGATGGTGTAGTCCGCTTGTTTATTCCCAAAGAGGAAAATGATCTAACCTTTGCTTTTGTTTTCAAAGAGTCTTTCGTTTCTGCATATGACTCATTCCTAAAGCAAACGCCGTCAGAGTATTCCTTAGCTACCATTACGGATAGTGTTTTATATAGAATGGAATACAATGATGTGCAGGAAATCTTTAATTCTACGGCTATTGGTAACCGGATAGGCAGAATTGCTACAGAAGAATTGTTTTTGAAAAAAGCGAAAAGGGAGCTTGATTTGCTCAATAAAACAGCAGAGGAACGGTATTTAAGTCTCTTCACTGAGCGACCCGAGTTGATTAAAGAGATACCACTTAAATTCATAGCGTCTTACATAGGCATTACTCCTCAGGCACTTAGTAGGATCCGGAAGCGGATAATTTAAGCTAATAGATATCAGAATGACTTTGTGATAAAAGTCAATTCTTGAATTAATATTTTGATTTAGTTTCGTATGGATATCCTCGGAGTTGTGGGAATCGCTAAACAAACGGAAAATGAATAAACGAATAATAGGACTCGATGTAGCCAGAGCTATTGCGATAGTAGGTATGATGATGGTCAACTTCAAAGTCGTTTTAGGTAATGGGAAACCAGTGTGGCTTGCCGATTGGTCTTCCATTATTGATGGGAAGTTTTCTGCAATATTTGTTGTGCTTGCTGGGATAGGAATTGCTTTGATGAGCAAAGGTAAAGTAACTGCTGAGGCTCAAGCTGCAGTTCGCATTCGATTAGTAAAGCGAGCAGTATTCCTTTTCGTTTTAGGTTTATTATTTTATCTTATTTGGCCGGCTGATATATTACATTACTACGGAGTCTACATGCTGATAACAGCTGCCGTGCTTTACGCCAGCCCTAGATTACTGATTATTTTATCTACTGTACTGATTCTTGGTTATATGGTTCTGGTATCTGCCTTTGATTATACACAGGCATGGAATTTCAAGACCTATGAATATGCAGATTTTTGGACTTTAAATGGTTTTATAAGAAACCTGTTTTTCAATGGTTTTCATCCCGTTATTCCTTGGGTGTCTTTTATGCTGTATGGCTTATGGTTAAGCAGACAAGATTTGCAGGATGGCTATTTTGTTCGAAAGATATTTAGACTGAGTGGAATTATGTATCTACTTATTCAGGTTTCGTCTATTCTAATATTACAATTGTTTTCGGGGATGAGTGCCGAAGAGCTGGAGCCTATAAAAGTCTTGTTTGGCACAGCACCTATGCCTCCTACTCCGATCTATATGTTTACGGGGATTACTTTTGCTACGTTTATAATAAGCGCCTGTATACTCGTCTCGAGTCGATTTATACAGCACAGATGGATACAAGCCTTGGCATCGACCGGAAGAATGGCGCTAACCATTTATATTCTACATGTGGTTATCGGTATTGGAATATTTGAGGAACCCTTAATGGCAGGAGAAGAGGTCATGTCACTATCTTTTTCGTTAATATATGCATTGAGTTTTTCTGTTTTATGCATTTTAATTTCGACTTTGTGGTTAAAGAAATTCAAATCTGGTCCACTTGAATGGTTGATGAGAAAAGTTACTTAATCTAGATAGATATTCATGTTTTTGTTTTGTATCTTATTGTAAATGAATTTACTATGAGATACTTGATCCTTCTTCTATTACTTCCTTTTTTTACTGCTGCTCAGGACTTAACAGAATCTACTAATCTGGATATAACCTTAAGCTGGTCACAAGTACCTGATGGTTATACCTATCCCGTTTACATTTCTGTTCCGGATGGAACAGCACCATCTGAAGGGTACCCAGTCTGTATTAGCTTACACGGCAATGGGGGTAATGGCGCGCAGCAAGTGGAATCGATGAGCCAATTATTGGATTGTCATATCGTTATTGCTCCATCTGGATATGCCAATAGTTGGTTTATTTGTTCAGAAGAGAGCAATGGCCCGGATATGCAGATGCTTGAATCTTTAATAGCAAGTATAAAATCCTATTCAAATGTAAATGCCGATCGTATACGCCTTGTAGGTGGATCAAATGGGTCTGCTTTGGTCAATAATTTTTATATCCAAAATGATGATCCTTCAGTGGATAGAGTATGCGGAATCGTATCTCAAATGAATGAACCTCAATTCCATAATGGAGATTTTCATTTTCCAGCAACAGGACCCAATGTAGATGAAGATTTTTGTGGCTATAATACTTCAAAGGATTTGCTCATAGGTCGGAAGTATCTCAGTATTTGCAACGACAATGATAACCTTATTCCATTCGAAGGAGGGCCTTCTCCTATAGGACTTAGTTTTTTGCCTGCGGAGTTTTCTATTTTTAAAGTCGCTCAATCGCAGGGCTATACTGGAAATCAGTTGCCTCCGGGAGGCGAACCGATTGGGAATCCACTGATATTTGAATATAAATACTTGGATGGGGATGTTGTATTACTCCGGGGAAATGCGCAGCACGGTACAAATAGCTCGCAGCGTAATTATCTAAAGGAATGGTTGGGGGACTGTGATTTCAACTCCAATACGGTAGGTACAGTTGAGGCTGATATTCGCTGGTATCCAAATCCATTTTCTTCAATCTTGAATATTGATCTTATTGGGATTCGATCCACGAATTTCGAACTTATAAATATTGATGGAAAAATTGTCTATTCAGGGTTTTTGGTTGAGGGTATACAGGAATTGGATTTGAATTTCTTGTCTAATGGAGTTTACATCTTGAATTTTAACGAGCAGTCTAGATTGGTTGTAAAGCAATAATTTTCATTGCTCTGATTTATTGAACTCAGGTTCATTTTTTAATTGAAATATTGGTGTGATATTTGTGCCGAAATTATTCAAAAACAAATATTATGTTGAAATCAATTAAGAATTTGAGTGTTGTTGTTTTATTCCTTTTGAGTGCCTTGAGTGTTGAAGCGCAGAGCAAATTTGAATACAATGTTTATGGTGGACTATCGACAGCTGGTATTTTTGATTATGGTCATTGCCTAAGCGCATCAATAAATCCAATTTGGGCAAAGAATGATAATTTTAAATTGGAATCGAGAATTGGTTATACACTTGATAATGCAACGGAGTCATTATTTTCAGAAGTCTATGGCAAGGCACAATGGGCGATGATTCAGGTTGGACCTAGATTAGTTTTAAGATCTGTTGACAAGAAGTTCAGGCCTGCAATGAATGTACTTTGTGGTTATCACCATTTGTTAAGCTCAGAAGGTGATGCAAGAAAATTTGAGGAGAGTGGATTTTCTATTGCACTCAATATGGAGGCTGAACTAGGTAGATTTATTTTTGGAATATCACTGGATGGAGTTGGAAATGAAATACCTAATAATGCTGGACTTAAATTAGGTTACAAGTTTTAAAAAAAATTAATTGTAAATAGAATGATGAAGGAGCCTCAGGATTTATACCCTGGGGCTTCTTTGTTTAAAAGAATTATAAACTTAATTTGAGTAAAATCAATTTGTATGCGTTTCATCCTTTTGTTTTTTAGCTTTTTATTGTTTGCGACCTGCGGTGATAATCCCTTAGTCCTTGATGTGCCTGAACCTGTTGTATCTAGTGATTCTTTGGAGATTAGAGGATTAGATATATCTGACTTACCAAAAGTCCTGGGCTCGGGAGCTGTTTTTTTTAATGAATCTGGGCAGCAAGCAGATTTTCTGGATATCATCAAAGATAAAGGTATAAATACAATTCGAGTTCGATTGTGGGTAAATCCTAGTGATGAGCACTCTTCATTGGAGGAGGTACTCAGTTTTTCTGAGCAACTCAAAGCAAAAGGCTTTAATATTTGGTTATGCCTGCATTATTCGGATTCGTGGGCAGATCCTCAAAAACAAATTACGCCAACAGCCTGGGAGCAATTGGATTATGAGACGTTGAAGGATACCGTATATCAATATACCCATAGTGTGATTGAAGCTTTAGATCCCTACATGGTACAGATTGGCAATGAAATAAATGTTGGCTTTTTACACCCGGAGGGCGATCTATCCAATTTAGAAAAATTCAAAGGCTTATTGGAGGAAGGGATTGCTGCCAGTCGTGCAGTAGATCCTACTATTAAGGTGATGTTACATTATGCCGGATATTATGGAGCTGTTTCATTTTTTGAGGATATGAATGGTTTAGATTACGATCAGATTGGCTTATCCTATTATCCCATTTTTCATGGTAAAAATCTGGCTACCTTGACCGGAACAATGGCGGAACTTAGTTCATCTTATGAAAAAGATATTATTCTAGCAGAAACATCCTATCCCTTTACATTAGATTGGAACGACTGGACCAATAATCTAGTAGGTTTGGACGAACAGCTTCTATCAGGTTATCCTGCAAGTCCAACAGGTCAGATGGAGTTCGTTGCTCGCATGAAAGAACTGATGTTGCAAACCAATAGAGGGGTTGGTATGTGTTATTGGGGAGCAGAACTCATTGCCTTTGATGGGGAACAATCCAGCACGGGATCTTCTTGGGAGAATCAGGCAGTTTTTGATTTTAATAATAAGGTATTACCTGTTCTAAATGCGTTCTGATTTTTTGAAAAATGGCTCTGAAATTATTATGTTCGTACAAATATTTCAAACCTAAATCTCAAAAAAATGAATGAAATTTTGGATAACACTATTTCCGAAGAGGTCAAACTTATTCGGGCTTCTCGAAATAAGAGATTTATTAATCTTTTAATAGATAGAATAGCAGTTTACATTATCATTTTTGCTTTGTCCTTTATTGTGACTTCGATTGGTATGTATAATGATTCAGAAGAATTACTAGAATACTTTGAAGATGATTCTCAATTCGAATTGATGTCTTATATTATCGGATGGGGGATCACGCTTTTATTTTTTACACTGATGGAAGGTTTATTAAAAGGTAAGCCCCTTGGGAAGTATATTACGCAGACTAGAGCCTTGGATGAACATGGGGAGTTGTTGACCTTTTCTAAAGCTTTCATAAGATCTTTATGCCGTTTTATTCCTTTTGATGCCTTAACATTCCTTGGAGAAAAGCCTAGCTTACACGATCGATTGTCAAAAACAATGGTCGTAGAAGATGATGAAACCGTAAAAGAGCACATCAACAAATATTTCTAATTATGGACAGAACGTATTATAGAGAAAGTGAATCCTATGATTTGACTTCCCTGATATTTGGTGCACTAGGTTTATTAATGGCGCTCTTTATTGTTGGATATGTTTACCAATTTGCAATGTCCATTGTGCCTATAATTTATCTGAATGCTTTGATTTGTGCAGGAACGAGTTATTTGATCTCGCTTATTCTGCGCCTAGTGTTTCGGTTAGCCAAAATAAGATCTTTCAAAGTAAGACTGTACTTGATTGCTATAGGAATTTTGTCTTTCACTTATTTTCAGTGGTCTGCTTTTTTAGGCAGTCTTTTGAGTGAGGAATTTTTAGGCTTAGGTGCCTACCTAGAGTCATTGACCTTGATTTTTAATGCAGATTTGATAATTGCTTTGTTTAAAGACCTATATACTTATGGAACATTTAGCATTGGTTCTATCCAACATGGAATTCCTGTAAACCAATCATTGTATGTGGTTCTTTGGATTATTGAGTTTGGGTTATTGGCTTTATTTTCAGTACTCCTAATAAAAAAATATGGTGTTTTGCCATTTTCCGAAAATACGGGTAAATGGTATTCAAAATATCTTTTGGAAGATAATTTTAAAGTTGCTTGGTCAGAGCAAGCAGTTTTGGAGGGCATAAAAGAAAAAGGCTTGTTGGAATATTTAGAGGAGCATAAATATGGAGATGCCATTAAGCATCTGAAGTTTTTTGTTTACCTCCTAGAAGAGGAACATCAAGCTTACCTGACCGTGGAAAAACACCAAATTGCGGATAGAGGAAAAGGAAAGAAAGAGGTGAGTCCACTTATTGAAAATTTGTTGATAGACAAACAGCTGGCTATTCAGATATTGGGTAAGTTTTCCAATGAAAGAGTTCGATTAGCTATTTAAACAAGTGCCTGGATGATTTCCAGGCACTTGTTGATTACATAACCATTATTAGCTTTTAGATACTAAATGGAATTTTGGGTTTTCATACTTTTTGATCGCACATAAAGAAAAAGAGGAAGCCCCCCTGCTATTCCAAATGCAAAGGTGTAAATCCAGATCAGGTATAGGTTGTTAATGTTGTGTTTTTTTGCTTCCTGATAGGAATACACTAAAAAGAGCATGACAATGAACAATAAGTCCGTGCAAAATGCTGCGGAAATATTATTTGCAAACATCGTATTAAAAGTATCAATGGGATATCTGTATAGCAGGATATTTCCGCTGGAAATACTTTCCTGGAATACAAATATACTGGGAAGTAATGTGCCTAAAATGGTTAGGGGCAAATATGCTTTTTGCATTTTTTTTTATGTAAAAATATTCGCCCCTAGGATAAATGTCATTGACTTTTGTCAATTAAGCTTATGAAGGGTTAATTTTTTTCTTATTCTGCTTAGTGTTTCTGGTTTTATTCCTAAAAAGCTAGCAATCTGATGTTGTGGAAATCGTTGAAACAATACATCATTAGCTTCAAGGAGTTTTAGATAACGTTGCTCTGCATTCAGGCAAACAAAATAGGAGATGATGTCCTGATAGATGACCATTTCTTCTTCCATCATCATTACTGCAAGCGCAGAAAATTTTGGATTGGATTGTCTTAGTTTAAAGGCAGCCTCGGCAGTGATTTCAACCAAAGTACAGTCCTCCATACAATGAAAATTTTGAGTACTTGGAATTTGTTTTGA
>OMKD01000252.1 GCA_900299495.1 Sphingobacteriales bacterium | reverse complement strand
TAGCTGAGAAATTCGTGATAGATCTCTGCGTGTAATCAAACTCACAGCCATACCCTCTTTTCCAGCACGACCAGTACGCCCAGATCTGTGGATATAAGCTTCCAGTTGATCCGGAAGTTCGTAGTTGATCACATGCGTAAGATCATTTACATCGATACCTCTTGCCGCAACATCCGTAGCAACCAAAATCTGAATCTGCTTTTTACGGAATTTGTTCATCACATAATCACGCTGAGCCTGTGATAGATCACCGTGTAATGCATCTGCTGCGTATTTATCGGCCATCAATCTTTCTGCAACTTCTTTAGATCCCATACGAGTTCTACAGAATACAATTGCATAGATATTTGGATTGATATCCGCTACACGCTTAAGAACTTCATATTTATCCGAACGATCAGCAACCAAATAAACGTGCTTTACATTTTCTGCACTCACATTTCTTTGACCTACAGATATTTCTTCCGGTGAATCCATGTACTCGTTAGCAATCCTTACCAATTCTCTTGGCATAGTTGCAGAGAACAATAGCGTTTGTCTTTCTTCAGGACAAGCAGTAAGGATTTGATCCAATTCGTCTTTAAATCCCATAGTTAGCATCTCATCCGCTTCATCTAACACTAGATAATCAATATTACCTAACTTCAATTTTCTCCTGCGAATAAGATCACAAACACGACCTGGAGTACCCACAATAATGTTTGGATTATTTCTAAGTCCTTTTATTTGTCGATCAATACTTTCACCACCATAAACAGCCATAGCTTTTAACTGGGGAACGTATTTAATAAAATTCTGAATATCTTTTTCGATTTGAAGACATAACTCACGTGTAGGACATAGAATAATCGCATTAATATCATCGCTATTCTCGTCGATACAGTGAATTAAAGGAAGACTAAAGGCAGCAGTCTTACCAGTACCTGTTTGCGCAAATGCTAACAAGTCTTTGTTCGAATTAATAAGATGTGGAATCGTTTTTGCCTGAATAGGAGTTGGTTTCTCAAACCCAATAAAATCCAGGGCTTGTAGGATCTCAGGTTTCAAACCTGTTTCTACAAATGTCTGCATATCATGTATTTTTGGCTTCTCGCAAAGCCTTGTTATTTTACCAAAAAAGGCATAAAGACCTTATCTGCAAAATCCCAATTCGCCGTTAAGAGAAAGCGAATGCAAACATTAGGTCTCTAAATCGAGTGCAAAGGTATGATTAATTTCTGATTTACAAAATTTTAAACATAATAGAAACCGTTAAGTTTTACTTAAAAACCTATAAAACTCATTGATAACCAAAACGAAACTACTAAACCGATAGAGTAAATAGCTATGGTTTTTAGCGGAACATAAGCACTTATAGCTAGACGGTATTTACGCTTTACATAAATGGACATTAATAACTTCTGAATAAAATTACCAGCTACTGTTCCAATGGCGATGCCGAATAAACCGTAAGAAGAAACGAGCATCATACTTACACCTACATTTACTGCAAATTCTGCAATGCCACACCATAAAAGCATGTAATTATTCTGCCTTGCAGTTATAAGGACTTGTGGTAAGAACATTCTTGTCAAAAGAATGAGCAAATAGACATTAAACACAATAGCAGAATCCTTGAACCTTGAATTATAGAAAAATTCAAAAAGGAATGGGCTAAAGAACATCAAAATAATAGCTGCAGGAAATAAAAGATGACTTAGACGTTTTGTTTTAGCCTTTAACAAACTAAGCCCTTTAGGTTCGTCTTCAGCAATCACAGGTAATACTGCTGTCGCAATCGCTGTGATTAATGAAATAACAAGCGGTAGTTCTCTTGCACCATACTTATATATAGCATAAGTCCCTTCCTCTTCAATAAAGTACTCCACTAAAAATGCATCTACATACTCAGGGCTGACACCAATCAGAATATGTAAAGAAAGCGGAAGAGAAAGTAAGCCCCACCTTTTAAGCCACAGTCTGTATTTGGGGTCAAACTTAAAATCTAAACCCGCATCATATACAACGTACAAAAACCGCAAACCTGCTAAAATAGTCATAGCGATCAATACACCAGTAAGCCCTTCCCCTTTCCAGGCAGGAATGGCAATAAACACGAATTGGGCAAGGAAATTCAGAGCACCAAACAACAATATCTTTTGGGCATTTTTCTCTAGCAGATATTTTATATGTAAAAATAGAGAAGGTATATTTAGCAAAGAATATATGCAAAGCCAAAACAGCCATTCGGACTTAAGAGAAGTAGACACTAATGGGCCCACAAAAAGCATCAAAATAGACACGAGTACTCCGAAAGCAAAAACTACAGAAAGGGATTTTTTAAGAAAAACAGCTTGTGTCTCTTTTTCTGTTTTTGGAAGCAAGCTTAACAAACCATTTTGAGTACCACTAATCCAAAAAAAGGTAAGCATCCCAAAAGTAATTAACAAATACTCATAGGATTCAATAGAACCTTCAGTCCATCCCACTTTTACCAAAACGACACCCGCAAAAAAAGTAGAAATGAATCTAAGTATATTAAAAACCTGAAGGGCAAATGTCGTATTTACATTTGCCCACCAAGTTTTAAATTTATTATGCTGAAATGTATTCATCAATGAAGTCTATTCCATAATCTTTCAATTCATCAAGGACAGGATTATAAACCTCGGCCATAACAGGTATATGAACCCCTGATAAAGTAACCTTTCCTTGTAAAATTAGTTTGACCAAAATAGCAACAGGTAGACCAACTGTCTTTGCCATAGAAGTATTGACAGCATCCTCCCCTTTTGTCACCATGGATGAAACGATCTTTTTCTGCGCTCCATCAAGTTCATACTCAAACTGATGTTGCATAATAATCATATCCTTGTCTTCTTTCTTTAAAGCCCATTTGTCTAATAACAAGTCCTCTAGTGCCTGAGCAGGAGTAGCTTTTTTAAGACGAATTGGACGATCAGAAAACAATTCAGTCCATTCTAATTTACGAATAATTTCATCATCAACGGACAAGTCAAGGAAGTTTGCCACTCCTGTTTTGATATCTGGATAGGATCCAAGTATAAAACTCTCAACCAGCTGAGCATAGGTTTTTATCTTACTTAAATCCAAATCAAAGGAATCATCTGTCAAACCAATTCGGACCAATGTATTCCAGGCATCACAATACCCATTTGCTCGTATAGTCCCGCGAAGGATAGTAGGAATATCATCCAAACCGTACAACTTCCTGTAAGGTAAAGAATCCCGATTTGCATAAACATCATAAGGGCCCAATTCAGGTACCTGAATGACTTTACGTTCACTAAACAACCTGTTGTATGGAATGTATTTAATATTTCCCTTATTCAAATATTGAGCAGTTCCCTGACCTGCTAAAACAACATTTCTCGGATTCCAAGTAAATTTATATGACCATGGATTATCATCAGATTCTGGGGCTATCAACCCTCCGGTGTAGGAATAAAAGGCACTTAGCTCTCCCCCACTTTCTTTAATTTCGTGGATGGTTTTCATAGCTGACATATGGTCAATTCCTGGATCAAGTCCCATTTCTCCCATAAAAAGCAGCCCTTTAGAAATAGCCTCGGCTTCCATATTTCTAATCTCCTCATTTAGATAAGAAGCTGTAACAAGGTGTTTTGAGAATAATAGACAGTCTTTTGCTACAATTGGATGCAAAAAGGCTGGCAACAGAGAAACTACAATATCCTTATCCCTAATAAGGTCTTGTCTTATTGCTTCGTCATTGACGTCTAATTCAACGCCTTCGGCAACATCAGAATGTGCTGTTTTAACTTTAGCAATATTAATGTCAGAGTCTGCTACGGTAACCTTCCAGTCCTGTTCCTCTGCTGTGTTTATAAGATAATTTATCAAAGCTGTACTTGATCGCCCTGCTCCTATTATCAGTATATGTTTCATAATTCAGTTCTATTCACTTTAATGCCGCAAGTTATAATATTGAGGGGAATTAAAGTATGCACTACATGATATTTAGTTACAAAATCATTTTTTTTGTTAATTCGTAAAAGTGTAATACCTTTAGCATCCTTTTATTAGAACGAAAATTTAGTTGATGAAAAAAGCTGTTTCCAGCTTTGAATATGAAGTTTACGAATCTGCAAACCAACTTAATACAGCAGATCAACTTCTAATAGAAAAAGCAATCGAGGCTTTATCCAAATCATATTCTCCTTATTCGAAATTTCAAGTTGGAGCAGCTGCATTGGTTAAAGGTGGAGCAATCGTAACCGGAGCAAACATGGAGAATGCAGCCTACCCTATGTGTATTTGTGCAGAGGGAGTTGTCTTATCTAGTGTAGAATCATCTTTCCCCGGACAAACCATTGAGACTATTGCCATAACAGCAAAGAGTTCAAGTGTCAAATTACTGAGTCCGCCAACCCCATGTGGTGCATGCAGACAATTGATTTGTGAAAAAGAAAACAGACAAGGAAGGTCGATTCGTGTTATTTTATTTGCAGAGGATACGGAAATTTATGTAATAAATACTATTAAGGATATCCTACCCTTCTCCTTCGATGGATCTGTTATTTAAGATGCGGATTATTTCGTCAAGGTCTTCAGGAGAATCTACTCCTTTATTTTCATAAGTGGTCTCTTGCATGTATATACTCAAGTCATGCTCCAACCAACGTAATTGCTCTAAAGATTCCGTTTGCTCTAATTGGGTGGAAGTTAATCCACAAATCGTTTTCAATGCCTTTGCTCTGTAGGCATATAAGCCAATATGTTTTCTGTACGGTATATTGGTTTGGTTTCTAAAAAATGGAATTGGCGAACGACTGAAATAAAGTGCCCGACCTCCTAAAGAAGTTATCACTTTTACAACATTTGGATTAGATGCAATATTTGATTCAGTTGAAAGTTTAAACTGACTAGCCAAATCTGCCTTGGATTGAGATTTTATAAATCGAACCAGATCATCAATTTGATTAGGATTTAAAAGTGGTTCATCACCTTGAATATTCACCACAACATCAATTTCAACACCTTTGTCTTTGTATGCTTGCAGAACTTCTCCACAGCGATCTGTCCCACTTTGATGGTCAGGGCTAGTCATTATGACTTGACCTCCAAAATCAATGACATGATCATAAATTCTTTGGTCATCGGTTGCAACGATTACTTCATCTAATTCCATTGACTTGGAGCACTGCTCCCAAACTCTTAAAAGCATAGATTTGCCGGCTATATCAGCCAAAGGCTTTGCGGGGAAGCGAGTAGATGAATATCTTGAAGGAATTATTCCTAGAGTTTTCATACATTTAGATATTAAAACTATAAAACCAAGTCATTGAAATCAATTCAAATACTAATATCCTTTTTTTTAGTTGCAAATCTTAATTTCTCCGCAAAGGGACAGCTTTTTTTTAATTCTTCCGACACGATTGAAGTACTCGCACCTAATTATGATCAATTGACGATCAAACACTATCCAACAGATAATCAAAGTTTAGAAGAAATTTGTGAGCACTATGGAATCAGACCAATAGATCTAAGCGAATACAATGGTAACATTCTTGAATTAAAGTTAGATTCGACAACCGCTTTAATTATACCCATCCCTAAGTCAGCTATTAGGAAAATAAGTCCTGAAAAAGGGGCTGAATATTTGTATCATCCATTGATATACAAAGTAAAAGCAGGAGAAAATCTATTCCATATTTCCAAAAGATTATTTAATGAAAATATGGATAGTATTCAAGTACGCAACAAACTTGACATTCTTACGCTAAATGAAGGTCAACTAATACATGTAGGCTGGTTAGCAAAATTTGGTATTCCTAAAGAGCTACAAACAAAAAGACTGAGTATTCAAATTAAACAAAACCAAATTAACCACGATTTATTCATCCACCAAACTGAAAGTAAAAAAGCTCTAAAACAGGAACAAGGTTCAGCAGTTAAAATGTCACAAAATAAATCGAAGGATTTAGTATGTTTGCACAAAGATTCAAAAAGAGGTACTATTCTAAAAGTTAAAAACCCAATGAATAACAGGGTTTTATACCTGGAAGTAATAGGAACAATTCCTCCACATTTTGAACCCAAAACAAAACTTGTCACTCCTGAATATGTGGCAAAAATATTGGGCGTAATTGATGATTCTTTTTATATCACAATAGAATATTAAGCATTAAATCATCCGTATGGAATTTTATAATAATATACTAGAGACTATTGGAAACACGCCAATGATCAAACTAAATAAGGTTGTAAAAGATCTTCCTTGTACCGTTTTATTGAAAAATGAAACGTTCAATCCGGGACACTCTATCAAAGACAGAATGGCTTTAAAAATGCTGGAGGATGCTGAAAAAAGAGGGGATATTAAACCAGGAGGTACTATTATAGAATGTACCTCAGGTAACACCGGTATGGGACTTGCCCTTGCTGCTACGCAAAAAGGATACAAATGTATTTTCACTTCTTCAGATAAGCAGTCGAAGGCTAAATTTGACATGCTAAGAGCCCTAGGTGCTGAGGTTGTTGTATGTCCTACAAATGTAGAACCTACTGACCCTCAATCCTACTATTCAGTAGCTGAAAGATTGAGTAAAGAAATCCCTAATTCTTACTGGGTAAATCAATATGATAATCTTTCGAACAGACAGGCACACTATGAATCTACAGGACCTGAAATTTGGAAGCAAACAGAAGGAAAGGTTACGCACCTTGTAGTAGGTGTAGGTACAGGTGGTACAATTTCTGGCACGGGTAAATACCTTAAAGAGCAGAACGAAAATATACAGATATTAGGCATTGACACCTATGGTTCTGTATTCAAAAAATATCATGAGACAGGTGAATTTGACGAGAACGAAATCTACTCTTATATCACTGAAGGTATTGGAGAGGATATCATTCCAAAAAACGTCGATTTCAGTGTTATTGACCACTTTGAGAAAGTAACAGACAAGGATGGCGCACTTGCAGCAAGAGAACTAGCGTGCGAAGAAGGTATGCTACTTGGATATTCTGCAGGTTCTGCACTTGCTGGTCTTCGTCAAATGAAAGATCGCTTTAGTAAAGATGATGTTGTGATTTTATTAATCCATGATCATGGTTCAAGATATGTAGAGAAGATCTACAATGATGAATGGATGAAAAATCTAGGCTGGCTATAATTAAAAAAGCTCCATTGTTGATCAATGGAGCTTTTTTATTAAAACATTTTTA
Organism: Sphingobacteriales bacterium; assembly: GCA_900299495.1. Classification (GTDB taxonomy): domain Bacteria; phylum Bacteroidota; class Bacteroidia; order Chitinophagales; family Saprospiraceae; genus AM-2324. The sequence goes on along the minus strand of OMKD01000252.1, from coordinate 15,874 downwards.
TCTGCTGGGCAGACTTTCCAAAGCCACCAGAAGGCACCGAGAAGTCTAATGGAGTATCTTCTAAGAGAGCCCTTCGGATTATTCGAAGCTTATGGCTGTATTTTTGTTCTTCTTTATTAAATATCCCATAGTGATCAAAATAATCTATTCGGACAGTCCCATCTACATGAATTACTTGTTTTCCAGGCAGTATTATTCCTATGTGAACCACTTTACCCTTGCGCTTCTCAAAAAGGGCTAAATCCCCTTCTGTTGCTTCCTCTACGAAATCCACACGCCTACCTATTTTCACTAATTCTTCAAAGTTTCGCTCTAGTGAAACACCAGCGGAGGCAAAAACTAGTTGTACAAATGAGGAGGGATCCATCCCTACAGGACTTCTACCACCGGGAAGTTGAGGAGCATGCATAAACATCTTTGCCACCTTTGTAATCCATTCCCCACTAATCCGCTTAGATCGAGTATCGATTGTGCGACCAGAGAATGTATATCGTTTCCCTGCCAAAGTAAAACCTAGACCATCAAACCCAGGCAATCTGGAACCAAAAGGAATATGGAAAGAACTGTTAGAAGTAAATACCGGATGAAATAATTCTACACTAAACTGATTTGATTTAGAATAAGAATTAAATTCATCTGCTGTAATTTCGACAATATGATCTTCTAAAATCCAACCCAGATTTGAGTCAGAATGTGTGAGAACCCGAACCCATTTATTTGCTTTCCGGTCTATAATTGTCATTACTTCACCGAATAGAACTTGTGATAGTTGATCTGAGCGTTCTTTTGAAGAACTTCTAAGTGAAGAAATAGCGGTATGACAAACAGCGTAAGACATAGTTATGTTTAATGATTATTGGCGTTGTTCTAATTATACAAAAAATCCAGATAAATAATTCTATACAGCTAGAATGATTTGCCTTTCTTAATCAAAAGTAATTTACTTATTATTGCAATAAAGAATAAGAAAAATATACTAAACAATCTTAAAAGTTGTTTTTCTTCATGTAGAAAACATAATTAACGCAATGATTAGACTCACTAAGCTGATATTTTTAGGACTTGTAATTTTAGGATGCAAGCAAAGCGTGGCTCAGGATGCAACTTTTTCACAGGCCTTTGCTTCACCGCTTAGTCTAAACCCTGCCCTATCTGGCTCATTTGATGGCAAACTGCGCCTAACGTCGATATACCACAATCAATGGGCAGATCAGCTAGACAATCCTATCAGTTCTTATGCTGCTTCAATGGACCTTAGATTTCCTTTGGGCAGATTCAAATCAAACAAGCAAAATGCTTTAGGCTTTGGGCTTCTTGCTTTAACTGACCGAACACCAGGTATTCGCATGAATACAAATGTATTAAATGTGAGTGGTGCATTTCATAAAAGTTTAAATCTTCAAAACACTCAATTTATTAGTGTGGGAATTCAGTTTGGAGTCCTTCAAAGAAGTTTAAGCTATCAGACCATATTTTTCTCCGATCAATTCAATGGTACAGATGGATATACACAGATTTCTGCTGAAGATTTCCCAGAAAACAACTTTGCAGTTGGTGATCTAAGTGCAGGTATAGTATATCAGGTCAGCAATGCAAATAATTTAGGTTTGTATACAGGAATCTCTTTTCATCACCTAAATAGACCAAATAGTTCTTTTTACAGAACTGAGCCATTTGGAAATATCGATATTGCAGCACCAATTCGTTACGGAGCATTTGTTGCTGCCAGAATACCTATGGGTAAGGTTGTTCAGATTCTACCAAGGCTTAATGCAGGTTACCAAAACAATCGTTTAGACGGTAATGCAGGAACCACATTTAGATTCCTTATAGATAAGTATCAAGGAACTGCTATTCACATAGGTTCATGGATACAGGCTGACTTTGATGAAAACACAAACCCACAATTCAACTATTTAGTTGGAATGATGGGCATTGAATACTCCAATGTACTATTTGGCTTTAGTAGAAATTTCTCCCTACAAGCCATTAACCCTATCAGAAAAACATGGGAAGTATCTGTAGCTTATCTAGGCAATTACGACGATGAGCTTGTACTTTGTCCTAAGTTCTAATAAAAAAGGCTTCCAAATGGAAGCCTTTTTTATTATTTATTTATTCAACGGAATATTTTCTACGATCTCAAGTCCATAACCAATCAAGCCAATCCTTTTCGTTGGTTTCGAGGTAATTAACTTAAGTTTAGTCAAGTTCAAATCATTCAGAATCTGAGCTCCAATTCCATAATCTCTGTCATCCATAGAGTACTTAAGTTTTAGCGCCTCCCCTTTTTCCTGAGATTCTCTAATTTGATTCAACAAGTAAACCAAGTCTCTATCTTTTTCATGCTGATTCATAATCAAAACAAGCCCCTTGCCTTCTTTTTCAATAAGCTTTAAAGCTCCGTCCAATGCTTCACCTTGAGAAGTCAATAGATCTGAAAGAGGAGCAGCGTAATGATTTGCTCTATGCACTCTTACTAATACAGGTTCGTCCTTAGACCAATTACCTTTCTTTATAGCAAGGTGTGTCTCACCAGACGTTTTTTGCTTGAAAGCTAATAGCTCTAATGGACCATAGAAAGAATCAATAGTAACTGATACTTCTCTTTGTACCAAGCGTTCTTTACTCATTCTGTATTCAACAAGATCCTTAATCGTAATAAGTTTCATGTCAAACTTTTGAGCAATATCGACTAGGTCTGGCATTCTTGCCATGGTACCGTCTTCATTTAGGATCTCAACCAAAACACCAGCAGGATAAAATCCGGCTAATCGGGCTAGATCGATTGCAGCTTCAGTGTGGCCAGTTCTTCTCAAAACACCACCTGTTTTTGCAATAAGAGGAAAAATGTGACCAGGTCTTGCAAAATCCTCAGCTTTAGTAGATGGGTCTACCATCGCACGAATACCTGTTGAACGATCGTAAGCTGAAATACCCGTTGTACAACCTTTACCGATAAGATCGATAGAAACTGTGAAAGCTGTTTCATGTAAAGCAGTATTTGAGGAAACCATCATATCAAGCTTTAACTCCTTTGCGCGCTTTTCATCTATTGGTGTACAGATTAATCCACGACCATAAGTTGCCATGAAATTAATTGTTTCTGAAGTGATTGACTCTGCTGCACAGATAAAATCACCCTCATTTTCGCGGTCCTCGTCATCCACGACAATAACAATCTTTCCTAATCGAATATCTTCGATTGCTTCTTCAATTGTGTTTAATTTAAACTCTCCCATCCTAAATTATTTGCGCTTGGGTGGATCCCATGCTCCTGATTTTATACCATTTAAAAACCTTACAAACCCTTTTAAAAAGGCAATATTTACAACTACAAAATATCTTGTAAACCTAAAATATTTGTTGTTAACTCCAAGACCTTCAAGATAATAATCCACTAAAGGTATTATTATCATCAGGCCTATTGAAAACAAGAACAACGTAAAATAAAATAGGTTTCCAAAAGCGCCCAAAGTTAATGAAAACAAAAGACTTAATAGGATAAAAAATGGCCCAAACCATCTTAGTACCTTATGAGAAAAATAATTGAAAGTCAATTTGTTAAGAGGAGGCCAAAGCAACTCCCTAAAAGTTACAAAGTTTTGATAATTACCTGCTGCTATTCTAGACTTGCGCTTGAATTCTTCAAAGATGTCACTACTGTTCGATTCTTTACATATAGCCTCCAAATCATTCTTACACAAACCACCAGCCTTGAATACTTCCATAGCAATGTAGAAATCATCCACTAAATAGTTCTCAGGAACAGGCTTGAAATAATTAGATCTTAGCAGATAACACCCTCCAAATGGACCAATCATATAACCACCATCATTGCTCTCCCAATGTTTTAATTTAGCTTCCAATGAAATGTATTCGGTTTCCTGAAAACCAATCCCTTTCAGTTCTTTATTTGTATTGGAAATAAATGAATCTACTAAACCAACAGTAGCATCCTCAAAATTCCGTTCCAACTTCAATACTGCATCCGGGTTAAGCAAAACACTAGCATCCGTAATCAGTAAAAGGTGATCTTTTGCACAGCCGTGGGTATTTATAGACTTTGAAACCAATTCATTTAAAACAGCAGGTTTACCTCTGCGCTGCTCAAATTGAAAAAAATGCCAGTTAGAATTTTCTAATGCAGGATATTGAGAAATTAGCTCATTGGTTTTATCAAACGAACCATCGGAGCCTATATAAAAGTTGATACGGTCAGAAGGATAATCCAATTCATAAAGATTATCCAATTTATCAAGTATACATGTCTCTTCATTAAAAGCAGATAGTATTACGGAGATTCTATTGTTTCGTTGACTGGATAAAGGGACTTGTGAATCAGTTGATTTAAGCGCATCAATTTTACGGGAACGGTACCACCTGTAAAGTGGATATATAAGATAACTATGCACTAAAGCGTAAACGGAGATCCAATACAATATGGCTAATACCTTCATCTATAATCTTACTTCTTAATGCATTCTTTGTAGGTATTAAAGAGACTAGCCCCTACCTTTTGATAATCATAAGCATCCAAAACATACTCTTTTGCTATTTGACCATGCGTTTTAACCTCTCCATTTTGCTTAGTAAGTTGTTCAAGATGACGAATAAAATCTGTTGGCTCATCAGCAACATATACAGCATTTAGTTCATTTACTTCAATGCCTTCTAATCCAACTTGGGTAGTCACAATATTCCTTCCTAAAGACAAGGCCTCTAAGATCTTTGCTCGCATTCCGCTGCCAGACAGCAATGGCACAACCATTACTTCGTTGTCTGAAGTAAATGATTCAGCTGAATCCACCTCTCCATGTACTATTGTCCCAGGCCAATTAGCATGCTTAATCCAATCCGGCGTATTCCTTCCCGCAATATTGAATATATACCCAGGATTGAGCTTGTGAAATGGTTTCCAAATGTGTTCTACAAACCAACTAAGCCCCTCTTGATTTGGCACCCAATCTAAACTACCAATAAACCCAAAGGAGATTAAATCTTTGTAAGTATCTGTATCTAAAGAAGAAGAGGATTTAATTCCGATTGGAACTACGAAAGATGATCCTTTATACCCCAAGTCTCTTAACAAGTTATTATCCCTTTCCGATATAGGCAGCAAAAGGTCTACCTTATTTAAAACTGAAAGTTCAAACCGTTTTAGTTTACGATTTAGATACCTAAGATATCCCTTTTTTAGAGGATTAGATTCATTACTGATTACCCGATCCCAAATCTCATGTTCGATATTATGAGCCCTTAGAACAACCTTTGCATTACTGTTTTGTCGAATAATATCTAAATAAGCACACATATACACTGTTTCCAGTTGAATAACATCATAAGTCTGCTGCTTTAACTTTGAAATCAGCTTCTCCTCAAATGTTTTAGAAACAAATCTTGAAATGTGATAACTATCAGGAGTGAATAAATTCAAAAAGGCACCTTTTGGTGTTACTCTATTATCTACATCTACCAAGTCTATAGAATGGAAAGGGTTATTTGACAAATCCTGAGTATCAAGGTTCGAATAATGTTTACTTGTATTCATTGCTAAAAGATCAACTACTGCACCCTCAGCATGAAGACCATCGCAGAGAACATCTATAGCAATGGATTCACCATCCTTTTTGGGATAAGGCATTTTTTTAGCTAAAACAAGTATATTCATAACTTCATTTAAATTCACTTCAAATCGTGATACGCAAAAATAAGGTAAATATGCTCAAAAGAAAACAGAAACGACCTTATTATGTTGAAGGTACAGTAATAGAATTAATATAATGGACATATTTAAAAAAGAACTAAAAAATCAAGTCTTCTTCGTAGCAGGCGATCATACTATTCTTACAGAGGTATATCACCCTAAAAACGATGAGCATATAAAACTACCTTACAGTCTTGCATTTGCTAGTATTAAAGTTGGCAACAAAAGTCTTTTACACCGGCTAGAACAGGAAGAAATGTATATTTTCACGCAAGGAGTTGGGACTATAACTATAGGTAAAAACAACTTTAGGGTTGAAAAAGGAACCCACATTCTTGTACCCGGAGGTATCGATCAGGAGGTAACTAATGATGGAAGCGAAGCACTAGAATTTTATTGTTTAGTAAGTCCACCCTGGGAAGAAAAGGATGAACTTATTTTGTAGTTTTTTTCCCTGGTTTACTCTTTGTGTTATCCTTTGAAGGATATGGACAATGCCTACAGCCATTATTACAGCAATACCCTTTATCTAAATGGTATTTTTCTGTAAAAACCATAAGACCATTTTCCATGTAATAGTGTTCTGCCTTTAATTTTATTTCTTTCTTTGCCATAAGTAATCACAAATTTCGGCAATTGTATTAATAATTCATTGCATTCCTATAATTTAACAGCAACAATTAACTATTCAAAACTTCTAACATGCATAAATATCTCACTTCAGTTATTCTATTTGTGCTTTTGAGTGTTCAACTTAATGCTCAAAATGATCGTTGGCAACAACATGCTGAATATACCATGGAGATTGATTTTAATGTCAAAGACCATACCTTCGAAGGCAGTCAAAAAATAAAATATACAAATAACTCTCCAGACGAACTTAACAAACTGTTCTATCATCTATATTTCAATGCCTTTCAGCCTGGTTCAATGATGGATACAAGATCCTTAACTATTGAAGATCCAGACAGAAGAGTTGGAGACAGAATCTCTAAACTTAGCCCAACGGAAATAGGTTATCAAAAAGTCAAAAGCCTAAGACTTAACGGTAAAAAACTAAAAAACATCAAGACCGTTGGTACTATTCTAGAGGTAGAATTACCCAATTCTATCAAACCGGGTGAAACGGTAGAACTTGACATGGTATTTGAGGCACAGGTTCCTATCCAAATAAGAAGATCAGGAAGGGACAATGCTGAAGGTATCTCCTACTCCATGACCCAATGGTACCCAAAACTATGTGAATACGACTATCAAGGCTGGCATTCAAACCCCTACATTGGAAGAGAATTTCATGGTATATGGGGTAACTTTGATGTAAGTATCACTATTGACAGTGATTATGTTATTGGTGGAACTGGTTACCTTCAAAATCCTGAACAAATCGGATATGGCTATGCCGATGAACCTGCGAACAGACCAGAAAAACTAACCTGGAGATTTCTTGCACCAAATGTACATGATTTTGCATGGGGAGCAGATCCAGATTATACGCACACTTCTTTTGAAAGAAAAGACGGTATCGTGATGCACTTCTTCTATCAGGAAGGTGAAGAAACCACAGAGAATTGGGAGATGCTTCCTGAAATAATGGACAAGGCTTTTGATTATATAAACAACCGTTTTGGACAATATCCTTATAAGCAATATTCCTTTATCCAAGGTGGAGATGGTGGAATGGAATACCCCATGGCAACATTAATCACAGGAAAAAGAACACTAGGATCATTGGTTGGAGTATCTGTCCATGAACTTATGCACTCCTGGTACCAGATGATGCTGGGCACTAATGAAAGTCTTTATGCTTGGATGGACGAGGGGTTCACAACCTTTGGCACCAATGAAACAATGAACTACCTATCTGGACTTGGCTATATCCCTGGTGGTAAAGAAGTAGACAACCCTTTTGTAAGAACATACAGAGGCTACAGCTACCTGATTCAATCGGGTAAAGAAGAACCACTTAGTACACATGCTGATCACTTTCAGACAAATTTTGCTTATGGAAATGCTGCCTACACTAAAGGATGTGTTTTCTTGAGACAAATGGAGTATATCGTTGGAGAAGAAGTTTTTGCCAAAGCCTTAAAACGTTATTTCGAAGAGTGGAAATACAAACATCCGAATCCAAATGATTTTATTCGAGTATTTGAAAAAGAATCTGGGCTTGAACTCGACTGGTACCGAGAGTACATGGTCAACACCACACATTATATTGATTATGGCTTAGAATCAATGGCACAGTCTCAAACATCTAGAAAGGGTACTGATATTATCATAAACAGAAATGGAGTCATGCCAATGCCTCTTGATATAAGGATTACCAATAAAAAAGGGAAAACAATAAACTATACGATTCCAATGGTAATCATGCGAGGCAATAAAATTGCTGATAAAAATCTAAAAGATTGGAAAGTTGCATCTGCATGGCCTTGGACAGATAGTTCATACACACTGACTGTCCCAATGGATCCAGATAAAATATCTAAGGTAGAAATCGATCCATCCGGAGGTCTAGCTGACCAGGATGCTGAAAATAATGTCTTGGAAAATGAATAAAAAAAGGGAGTCAATTGACTCCCTTTTTTTATTCCGGATATTTTAAACGAACATGATTAATGCTCTTCAAGCGAAGTTTAAAAACGGTTTTACACAAGTCTAGTTCCTGGAAACTTAAAGGAGACTCATTCAGCTGACCACCTGCTATCTTTGAATCTACAATTTTATCTACTAGTGTATCAATATCTGCCGCTGTAGGAGATTTTAAACTCTTCGATGCAGCTTCGAGAGAATCAGCCAGCATGAGTATACTTTGTTCTTTTGTATATGGTAATGGCCCAGGATAGATAAAGTCCGATTCTTCAACTTCACCATCCTTGGATTGCTGAAGAGCTGTCTTATAAAAATACTCTGTTCTGGTTGTCCCGTGATGTGTTCGGATAAATTCAATCAAGGGGCTTGGAAGCTTGTGTTTAAGTGCAAGTTCTACCCCATTAGTTACGTGACTTATAATAACCTTTGCGGATTCAATGGAAGAAAGTTTATCATGTGGATTTTCAGATTTCTGATTTTCTATGAACATGAGTGGTTCCTCGAGTTTACCGATATCATGGAACAAGGCTCCTACTTTCACCAAAAGACCATTTGCTTTTATTCGCTCTGCTGCTGCTTCAGCAAGATTTGACACTTGTAAAGAGTGCTGCAAAGTGCCAGATGCATGTTCTGCCATATCTTTTAGCAATGGATGATTCAAGTCTGAAAGTTCAACAAGAGTGAAATCAGAAGTAAATCCAAATATTCGCTCAAGTAATGGAATGAGTGGAAATGCCAACAAGCATAATAAGGCATTTAAAGCTAACCAAATTAAAAACTGGAAATAAACAGCATCAAATACCATACCCTGTAATAAACTCGTACCGAAGAAAGCGAATATATAGGATATGAAAATCCATAAAATAGATTTGAAAAATGCATTCCAGTTTCTGGCATTTGGCTTACTTAAAATCGCAGAAATACCTACCATCAGTTGTATAATAGTGAATTGGTATCCTTCCTTTGAAATCAAAGAGGCAACTATTACAATGATCAAATGAACAAATAAAGCTAATCGATCTGAATAAAAGATGCGAACCACCATAGGAACGATTGCAAAAGGAATCAAATAGGCACTCAAACCATCTATAGACTCCACAGCAAAGGTTAAATAACTATATCCTACGATTAGTAAAAGCATAAATAACAAATGCCTCAACTCTTTAAGGATTTCAGGCATAGTATTCAGCAAATACAGCCAAAAAATGGTCATCAACAGCAAGAGTAAAAGAAAATAACCACTGAAAACCATCCAATAGGACATGGAGTCCGATGAAATATCTTCCTGATATTGCTTAAACGAATAGAGTTTCCTATACGAAGATGGACCAATGTAATCTCCTGAATTCACAATTGGAGTTCCTTGCTTGATCACTCCATTAGCTTCCAACACTTCACTAAGCTCAGCTTGCAAATATTGCTGAGTTAAATCATCAGAATAGCGAACATTAGCCTTAATAAACATAGGGATAAGAGGAAGTAGAAATTCCGAATCTTCTAGACCGGAATACTTTAAAGTATCCCGAATTAATTCCTTGTACTGCTCTATATCATAGAACTCTTTTGCAAGCCGTTGACTGGAAGTGATATCTTTTACCAGATTAAAAACAGTATGGTCTTCTCGGATACTATCCTCAATAATACCAGTATTGTAGATTCTATCCAGTAGTTCGATAGAGTAACTCTCGTAGGCCTTGGGATTACGCAGTAGATCTTTAAAAGGCGCCCCATCTCCTAGTTCAGTTAGTCTTAACTCAAATTCCGATTTAAAAATAGTAATCAGAGAATCCTTGACCGACTTATCGAAAAGAAAATAAGGTAAAAACCTTTCCTTTATTGCTTGTCTTTCTTCCTGAAGTTCTTCCTCGAACTTCAACAGAGGAATATCCTGTTGTGCAATTAGATCATCGTATTGCCAATATTGATCTTGAGCAAATTGAAAGTCAAAAACACGTTGCCTTGGACATAACAAGGCAATGATAAAAATACTGATCAAAATCAAACTGAATTTGAACAGATCAGACCATTTTATTTGGCTAAATTTTCCTTTTAATTGCATCAGAAAGAAATATATACTTTAATCCAAGATAATGGAAAAATAGTTTAGATTATGGAATATTCCTTTATGAGATGGGTGATTTTAGTTTATTGAAGACCTTTCCATTCTTTTTCGGCAACTTTAAGCGTATGCGCATAAAATCGGGAGAGCGTAAAGAAATAATCCGACAATCTATTTAGGTACATTACTATGATAGGGTCACAGCCTTCCGTATCATTTAAAGCAACTACTAATCTTTCCGCCCTTCTGCAGACTGTTCTACAAATATGAGCTGATGAAATTAGAACGTGACCAGATGGAAGAATAAAGTTTTTGAGTGGTGCCAACACTTCATCATATGCATCAATTTCAGACTCTAACTTCTTTACGTGCTTTTCCTCTATATTGGGGACTACTAAATCTTTTGAAGGATCAGATGCAAGAACACTCCCTAGATTAAACAATTCATTCTGAATCAACTCTAAGTGAGGTATGCTACAACCTTGGTTTTCAGACAAATCAGACAGATATCCTATCTGTGCATTTAGCTCATCAACTGTGCCATATGCTTCTATTCGAAGGTGATGTTTCGGAATTCTAGCCCCGCCAAATAAACCTGTTTTCCCAGAATCTCCCGTCTTAGTATATATCTTAAATGCCATTAATTTGTATTGTATCGATGATTTTCATCTAAAGAATCTATCACATTATTATTCATCTCATCAGATTCAACCAAACCATCTCTAAGTCTAATAATTCGATGAGCATGTTGCGCAATATCTGGTTCATGGGTAACCAAAATAACCGTATTACCCATTTCATGAATTTCCTCAAAGATACTCATAATTTCAATGGAAGTCTTCGTGTCCAGATTCCCAGTAGGCTCATCTGCCAAAATAATAGAAGGATTATTAACCAAGGCTCTTGCGATTGCAACTCTTTGTCTTTGTCCTCCGGATAATTCATTCGGCTTATGATACAAACGATCACCCAAACCAACCATCTCTAATGCTCGTTCTGCTTTCTCATTACGCATTTTCTTTGAATCCCCTGAATATACTAAAGGTAAGGCAACATTATCCAAAGCGGTTAATCTTGGTAAAAGGTTGAAGGTTTGGAAAACGAAGCCAATCTCTTTGTTACGGACTTCCGCAAGATCGGAATCCGTCATTTTGGAAACATCGTTTTCATTTAATGAATAATCTCCACGTGTCGGGGTATCTAGACAACCTAACAGATTCATTAGGGTAGACTTACCGGAACCAGAAGGTCCCATTAAAGCAACAAATTCATTCTTTTTTATATCTAGAGATACAGACTTTAGTGCTTCTACCCTCTCTGTACCCATTTGATAAATCTTACTCAGATCTTTTATCTCGATTAATGCTGACATTCTTTATTATTTTAGCTCTTGCTAAATTAGCATTTGATATGCGATCAAATTAAATATTTAGATAAATGACTTAATTTTTCTGCTTAACTTTTTAGAATATCAAATATAAACTAAATTTGTAGCTGATTTAAAGTTAACCAAAAATACTGGGCGTCATATGAGCGATTTAAAAAACCAAACAAAATTCAATCACATAGCAATTGCCGGAAACATCGGCGCAGGGAAAACCTCACTTTCCAGTAAATTAGCTCAGTTCTTTGGCTGGGACGTACACTTTGAATCGACTGATGACAACCCATACCTTAGTGATTTTTACCACGACATGCACAGATGGTCCTTTAATCTACAGGTCTACTTTTTACACAGCAGATATAGCCAAATCCTGGACATTCAGAATGGTGATAAAACCGTAATTCAAGATAGAACGATATTCGAGGATGCCAACATCTTTGCTCCGAACTTATACGAGATGGGCTTAATGGATGGCCGTGATTTTGAAAACTACCTAAATCTATTCAAAACCATGTCTACTCAGGTTAAGGCACCTGATTTACTAATTTACCTAAGAGCATCAACTTCTACACTTGTAAAGCATATACAGACCAGAGGTAGAGATTATGAAGGATCAATGAGTATTGACTACTTAAAAAGCCTTAACGAACGTTATGAGGAATGGATCAAGAACTACAATGAAGGTAATTTGTTAATTATAGAAGTAGACAATCTTGATTTTGTAAACTCACCTGAAGACCTTGGTTATATCACGAACCTTGTTCAGCGTGAATTACACGGACTATTCTAGCATATGAATACATATAAAAATATTTTAGCAGCCTGCTCCCAGTCAGGTGCTGAACTTGTAGCTGTTTCAAAAACAAAACCTGTTGAGCAAATCATGGAACTATATGATGAAGGTCAACGAGTTTTTGGAGAAAACAAGGTTCAGGAATTGGTTGAAAAGCAGGCTACAATGCCAAAAGATATAAAATGGCATTTAATTGGTCATCTTCAAACGAACAAAGTAAAATATATTGCTCCTTTCGTAGATCTAATTCACGCCGTAGACAGCCTCAAACTACTAAAGGAAATCAATAAACAAGCACTAAAAAACGACCGAATCATTGACATTCTTGTTCAAATAAAAATAGCAGAAGAAGAAACTAAATTCGGTTTGGATAAAGAAGATGCCATTGCTTTATTTCAATCAATTGAACAGGAGGGATATAAGCACGTAAGGATAAGAGGGCTTATGGGAATGGCCACATTTACCGATGATAAAGCTCAAATCAAATCAGAATTTGAGACTATGAACACCCTTTTTCAGGAAATAAAGTCCAGTCTGGATGATTCGACATCAAGTTATTTTACCGAGTTATCAATGGGCATGTCGGGAGATTATGAACTAGCCTTACAAAGCGGTAGTACTATGGTCCGCATTGGGAGTCTGTTATTCGGAGCAAGAAATTATTAAAGAGAGTTATGTTATTCCCTAGATTTTTTCTTTATGTCAGTTAGGTTCAGACTGTCTTCTCTTTCCTCTACTCTATCCATGAGTTTATCATAAAACTCTTGCATGATTGAGTGCTCAATCATGTAATTCATAAAGGAATCCAGTGTAAGACTATCTAGTTCATACTTATTGAGCACTTCATTTAGGTGGTAGCTGTACATAGAGTCTTTTTCAACACCAAAGTAGCGTTGACACGCTGCTTTTGCAACATAGACATCTTCCATGACCATAAGCCAATAGGATTCATCAACGGAAGATAATTCGACCTTTTTAATACAGGAAGGCAAGAAAAAAAGAATACAAAGGCATATAATTATTCGACTTCTCACTTTACACCTTTGAACATTTTAGGAAATATAAAAAACTCAATTTTGCCTTTTCTTGCTGACCACTGCTCCCATTTCTCTATCTCACTTACAATTTTCACTATTCCGCAAGTAGGAATATTAGGAATCATTTGACCTTCAAATTGATTCGCAATGGCAGTAAAAGCAGGATTGTGACCGAATAAAGCAACCGATTCATATGCTGCAGGTAATGAGCGTATTACATCATGTACATCTCTACTCATAGAACAATACAAATTGGAGGAGTGCAAGATTCTATCAGTGTCCTCAATACCCAATGCTTCTGCAAAAAAAGTTGCTGTGGAGTTTGCTCGAACTGCTGTGCTGGTTATAATAGCGTCAACATCACCTTCTCGTTCCTTAAATATTTCTGCCATCATCGGCCCATCAGACTTTCCCCTTTTATTCAATGGTCTGTCATGATCACGTAAATCTGCATTATCCCAGCTAGATTTAGCATGCCGAATCAGGTATATTGTTTTCATATTATAAGGAATGATTATAGTTTAACTAGTAATACTGTCTATGTTCATAAAGTAGTCAGCTAACAAATTTAGCATTTAAATATTAAGATTGCAGTAATTTGCAAGCTAATTTTAAAAAGCCTTGAATAATGCCACAATCCTCTTTATTTTTAGTGTTTATCTAACTTTCTGAGTGTAGTTCATGAGTATTCCTATTAATAACATAGAACACTATTTTGACGAGAACCTTGTTCTTATTGCAGAGAACATCCTCGAGAACAAGCTTGTACATAATTTAAGCAAGCATGATCAAGGAGTATGGACTTCGGAAGTTCAGGATTTTGAAGTTGAACTTCAAATAAAATCATCAAAGTTAGTTGCATTTACCTGTGAGTGCCACAAAGGAACAGAAGGCTGCTCTCATGTAGTCGCTTCCTTAATGCTCCTAAGAAGACAGATCATTCAAAAGAATCTTGAAAAACAAGAAAGAAAAGAGCGATCATTCATTCCAAACAAACTCAATATTACAGCAATACTTAAACAAGTAACTGATGAAGATATTCGAGAGTTTGTAAGAGAATATGCTAGAGCAGATAAAAAGCTTTCAACGGCATTAAAAGCTGCTTTCATTCATAAGGTTGATGTGGTAGACGATAATAAGTATTTAAATTACTTAAAGTCAATCTTACCATCCAATGATTATAAAAACCCTAGTTTCAACAGTGGGCGCAAACTACTTAACGCTTATAAAACCTTATTGAAAGGTACCTCAGATTGTTTTGTATTAGGAGAATTCCTTGAAGTTTGGAACTGTGTCTCCTCAATTCTTACATTCCACTACCCACTTAGTGACAAACTCAATATTCAAAAGCATGATTTTGAACCGGTAATCATTGAAGCTATTCAATTATTAAGCAAAACCTACCTCAATACAAATGCTATAGAATTAAAAGAAAGAATAGAAGTATTTGCAACAGATGAAATTGCCAAGGTGCACTATCGACTTGAAAGTAATGCATTTATTTATTGGCTAAAATTGCTTTTTAAATTTGACAACCCAGAAACGAATCGTATTTCTGAATTATGTCAACAAATCATGGTCAAAGATGACCTGAATATAAATAAAAAAGCCACTGTATTTACTCTGTATATAGGTCTCATCAAAAAATGGAAACAACTCAAAAATCTTAAGAGCTGGATAAAATCCCAATACTTAAGTCCTTCGCTCCTATTAAAAACCTCCGAGAATTTATTTTTACAGGACAAACCTAAAGATGCAAAATGGTTACTTAAGCAAATCGATAAGGCCATATACACTAAGGATGAGATCATGCTTTTGAGTAAGGGATTATTTGAAACTGAAATACAATCCGAACAATTTGAAGATGCCGTAAAAACAGGAATAGAATGCTTTAAGCTGAATCCTGATGGAATCTACTTCAAACGGCTGCTTGAAAGCACTCCTGAGGATTTTGTAAAGTCTTTCAAGCCACTCTTCACTCAAGAAATAGAGTCAATTGTTGATATTCTATTGAGAACGAGAATGCAATGTGAATTTGCCTTGGCGGAAAACGATTTCAGCCGATTAATTGTGTACTTAAAAGACTTTAATGACTTAAATTTGTACATGCAATTCCTTGATTATATACCAAATACACACAATGAAGAACACAAAGAATTGATCACGATACTTCTTAAAAAATATCTCGAAGAACATTTCGGTGAAAAACCAATCATAAAAATCAGAAATTTGCTTAAACGATACGCGATAAATGGCAACAATGAATTGAGGTCAATTACCGAGAAATTTATTCAAAAAAATT
>OMKD01000251.1 GCA_900299495.1 Sphingobacteriales bacterium | reverse complement strand
GTGGTTATATGATTTGACCAATGAAGTGGGTGGGCGATTGGCAGGTTCACCGGAGGGAGCGGCTGCGGTTGAATACGGAAAGCAGATCATGGAAACCTTAAACTTCGATACCATCTACCTACAACCTTGTTATGCTCCCCATTGGGAACGTGGCGATAAGGAGTTGGTTCGAGTGGCTCAGTCTGCCATTGGTAGTTTTGAACTCAGCGCATTGGCCTTGGGTAATTCTGTTGGCACAGGCCCTGATGGTTTAGTTGGTGAGGTGATTGAAGTCAAATCACTGGACGAGCTTCGTAATCTTTCAGATGAGGAGGTTAAAGGAAAGATTATCTTTTTTAATCGACCTTTTGATAATACCCAAATCAGTACATTCTCTGCATATGGGGGTGCAGTGGATCAACGTGTACGAGGACCTTTGGTAGCTTCTCAGAAAGGTGCAAAAGCGGCAATCGTTCGTTCTATGACCAATAAGATAGATGATAATCCACATACAGGTACGACTGGGCGCGATGATTCAATAGAACCAATTCCTGCAGTTGCTATTTCTACTCTTGATGCTGAAGAACTAAGCAGAGCATTAAAACTAGGTTCTGCAAGCGTATATATTCGAACGACTTGTATCATGCATGAGGAGCCGGTACTTACCTATAATGTAATTGGAGAGATTACTGGAAAAACACACCCAGAGGAGATTATTCTTGTAGGAGGACACCTAGATTCTTGGGATGTTGGTGGCGGTGCGCATGATGATGGTACCGGATGTGTACACTCGCTGCAGGTGATCGAATTATTGGAAAAAATCGGTTACGAGCCCAACCGTACGCTCCGCTGTGTGTTGTTTATGAACGAAGAAAATGGACTTGCAGGTGGAAGAGCTTACTGGGATGCTTCTTATGAGGCGGAAGAGTTTCACATGGCAGCCATTGAATCGGATAGAGGTGGATTCACACCGAGAGGTTTTTCAGTTGATGGACACAAGGATATTTTCAGTAATAAATATAAACAAGTCTATGATTGGTTACCTTTGCTCGAACCTTATGGCCTGAGCTTCCAGAAAGGAGGATCAGGGGCAGATATCGGAGGATTGAAGGATCAAAAAGGCTTACTTTTTGGATTCTTACCGGATTCCCAGAGGTACTTTGATTATCACCATACATCGGTTGATCATATCGAGGCAGTCAATAAGCGTGAACTTGAAATGGGTGCAGCTTCAATGACCACTTTGGTTTGGTTACTGGATAAGTATGGACTAAAATAGATATTATGCAGGAGGTCACCATTGGCGGTAAAACATTTGAACAGTATATTTCAGAGGATCAAATTGCAGACAGAGTTGTAGAACTCGGTGCTGTGATCTCAAAGGAATATGCCGATAAAAATCCATTGTTCATTGTTTTACTGAAAGGGGCATATGTATTTGCATCCGACCTCCTAAAGCATTTTTTGCATCCTTGTACCGTTTCCTTTTTCCGATTGTCTTCCTACAAGGGCATGTCCTCTACAGGTAAATTGACATTCAAAGATGTCTTCGATGAAAATATTCAGGGCAGGGATATTGTTGTTGTAGAGGATATTGTGGATACAGGGAATACGCTTTCTGGGTTCTTACCTGCGCTACAAACGCTGGAGCCAAATTCGGTCAAGGTTGTATCTTTACTGTCTAAACCTGATGTTCTTCAGGGAAAGGTTCATATAGATTTCTTGGGCTTTGAAATTCCCCCAGCCTTTGTGGTTGGATATGGTTTGGATTTTGATGAACAAGGAAGAAATTATCCACAGATCTATCAATTAAAACAATAAGGCATTGGAACAGCAACAACTCAAAGAACTTCTTGATAATCTAAAGAAGGAGGTCATCCGCGTGGGTGATT
The DNA here is from genome assembly GCA_900299495.1 of Sphingobacteriales bacterium. Classification (GTDB taxonomy): domain Bacteria; phylum Bacteroidota; class Bacteroidia; order Chitinophagales; family Saprospiraceae; genus AM-2324. The sequence goes on along the minus strand of OMKD01000251.1, from coordinate 10,506 downwards.
TTATGGAATCTCATTTTGGTCAGGTAGGCCAGTCAGATGTTGAGGAAAAAGGAAAAAACAGCTTAGTAAGCTTTGTGGATAAGGAAGCTGAAAAGATGTTAGTATCGTTTTGTGAACAGGCAGTGCCTGACTGTGGATTCATCACCGAGGAGGAAACAGTAAATAAAATGGGGGAACGATATAATTGGATTATAGACCCACTGGATGGTACAACAAACTACCTATACGGCATACCTACCTTTGCAATATCCATAGCACTTCAGGAGAACGGAAAAACTATTCTAGGGATAGTCTATGAAGTTATTCGTAAAGAGTGTTTCTACAGTATTCGAGGAGAAGCTGCTTTCCTGAATGATCAGCAGATTCATGTTTCAGATCGTAAAGGGATAGATACGGCATTGATTGCTACAGGTTTTCCATATAGTGAGTTTGAATTTGTAGATCGCCAAATGCAATTTATGAAAACACTCATCCATGAGGCTAGAGGTATTCGTAGGATAGGAACAGCGGCTGTTGATTTGGTATATGTTGCCTGCGGTAGATTCGATGTTTATTTTGAAGCAAAATTAAATCCTTGGGATGTGGCAGCCGGGATGTTCATTGTAGAACAAGCTGGTGGTAAGCTATCCGATTTTGAAGGAAATTATCCGGGTATAAGTGGCAGAGAGGTGATTGCCTCTTCGGCAAATATGAGTGATGAATTCATGCAGATATTCAAAAAATCCTTTGCCTAGGATTGATTGTCTTTACAATCTGCCCTTTCATCGATGAAAAGGTATTTTCTGTTTATTCTTCTTTACATTCGACTTGTAAATCTGCTTCTTATGAATTTGATGGAAAATATATTGATTGCACTTCGTTCTCTTCGTGGAAATTTAGTGCGAGCTTTTTTAACGCTAATGATGATTGCATTTGGAATTATGGCCCTTGTTGGTATCCTTACTGCAATAGATCAGGTGATTTATTCTTTGAATGATAATTTTGCTTCTTTAGGAGCAAATACCTTTTCCATCCGACCTGCAGGTAGAGGTGTGCGAGGAGAAGGAGAGAAGCAGGCGGATATGATTAGCTATAATCAGGCCATGCAATTCAAGTCGAATTTCAATGATAAGGCAGCCACTTCTGTTTATTTGGGATGTGGAGGATCGAAGGTTATTCGCTACAAAGAGGAGAAAACGGATCCAACCTTTTCAATTGCAGGTATTGATGAAAATTACCTGTTAAACCGTGGTATAGATGTTTCTGCAGGGCGTGCATTTTCCCTTAAAGAAGTAAGTTCTGGTGATAACATTGCGGTTGTTGGAAATGATATTGTGAAAGAACTATTTGGAGGGCAAAATGAAGAGGCTCTGGGTAAACAGGTGATTGTTGATAACAGACGATATTTCATTGTTGGAGTGGTTGAAAGCAGGGGAAAAAGTAATGGAAGTTCTGAAGATAAAAGTGTCTTTATTCCAATCTACACAGCAAAACGTTTCTATGGTTCTCCAAGGATGAACTATAGAGTGGAGGTTGCTGTACGGTCTCAGGAAGAGATGGAAGGAACAATTGCAGCTGCAACAGGTGCATTCCGTCCAATTCGAGGATTGAAAGCCGCACAGAAAAACGATTTTGAGATTAGAAAAAGTGATGGTCTGGTTCAGATCATTAAGGAGAATACGGTAAGTCTGAGAGGTGGAGCCGTTGCTATCGGTTTGATGACCTTACTGGGTGCTGCCATAGGTTTGATGAATATCATGTTGGTTTCGGTGACCGAAAGGACCAGAGAGATTGGTGTTCGTAAAGCTTTGGGAGCAAAAAATAAAAACATACTCTTGCAATTCTTGACGGAAGCCATCGTGATGTGTCAGATAGGTGGATTAGTAGGTATATTCATGGCACTTTTGGTCGGATTGTTGATTGCCCATTTTGCTGGAGGTAGTTTCGTTATGCCTTGGGCCTGGATAGGGCTGGCTATTATGATCAGTTTAATTACCGGACTGCTTGCGGGAATCATTCCAGCCCGGAAAGCTGCCAGGATGGATCCTATTGAATCACTCCGTTACGAGTAAGATTCCAGTTTTCTAGTTATCAGATAAGGAATTGGCAATAAATTGGGGCTCAGGTATAAAAACCTGTACTTATTTTAATTTAAAGCGCCCTTTCTTTAATCACACTTTGATTTCAATTGTTACATTTGTTGAAGTGTAAAAATATTCCCTAAGAAGTATTTTTTGGAATCTACAAATCTACCTTTTAGGTAGCTTAGTATGCACTTAATTTTTAAGAATGAAGCAAGTTTAATGGAGATGACAACCTACGATCTAAAGCTAAAAAATAAAAAATCCGAAACTGCTGACAGCTGTTCTTTAGTCTTTGAAATACCTACAGAACACCGTGAAGCGTTTCAATACAAATCGGGTCAATTTATAAGCCTGGTTTTCAATATAGGAGGTAGGGACGTGATACGTTCTTATTCTATTAGTTCTTCACCTGATGAGCAGGATCTTCAGGTATCCGTGAAGCGTGTAAAGAACGGAATAGTTTCTAACCATATCATGGATAGTTTAAATACGGGGGACACTGTAAAGATTCAACCAGTAGATGGTCATTTTATTCTTGAACCTAATGAGCACTCAAAAGATACCTTGTTTTTTGTGGCTGCTGGTTCTGGGATTACCCCCATTTTTTCAATGATCAAAAACTGTTTGGAGCATCAGCCAATGTCTAAATTAGTATTGGTGTACGGAAACAAGAAAGACGATCAGGTTATATTCGGGAAAGAACTAGAGGCTTTAGAACAAAAGTATAAAGGGCAATTATTCGTTTATCATGCTTATTCAAAGGCTGGTGGATTGTTTTCGAGATTTAAGAAAAGCAGTTGGTCCGCAGATAATAGGGTAAGTAATGGTCGTATAGATGCTGCCAAGCTTGGCACAATAATGGATTTACATAAGAAGACGAATAATAGTCAGGTTTATTTGTGTGGTCCAGAGGGATTGGTTGATTTAAGTATTGATGCTTTTTCCAGGTCAGGTTTTGACAGTAAGTCTATTCATAAAGAATTATTCTTTGTGAGTCAGGATAGTTCAAAAGGAGTGGCTAGTATGCTTACCGTTGTACATGATGGAGAGGAGACTGAGATACAGTTGAAAGCGGGAGAAAACCTGTTGGATGCCATGATTAAGGGTGGACTGGATGCTCCGTATTCTTGTCGTGCAGGAGCTTGTAGTTCTTGTGTGGCAAAGGTGGAATCAGGTTCGGTTTATATGAAAGAGCATGCAGCTTTGGATGATGATGAAGTGAAAGATGGATACATCCTGTGTTGTCAGGCACAGGCGACCAGTGAAAGTCTGAAGATTGATATGAATAAATAAAAAAAGGGATGCTTAGCATCCCTTTTTTTAATATACAAGTGTTCCAACCTCTTTACCCTGAACGATATCGACCAGGTTTTCTGATCTGTTGATATCGAATACGATAATTGGAAGGTCATTTTCATTACACATAGTGAATGCAGTCATGTCCATCACGTTCAATCCTTTAGTGATAACATCTTTGAAAGTGATTTCACTGAATTTTACTGCATCCGGATCTTTTTCTGGATCTGCAGAATAGATACCATCTACTCGGGTTCCTTTCAGTAACACATCAGCACTGATTTCATTAGCTCTTAATGCCGCAGCTGAGTCTGTTGTGAAATATGGACTACCTGTTCCTGCTGAAAAGATGACTATTCTTCCTTTTTCAAGGTGTCTGATCGCTCTTCTACGGATATAAGGTTCTGCAACTTCTTTCATTTCTATTGCAGAGATCAATCGAGTATGCATGCCATGTACTTCAAGGGAAGACTGAAGTGCCATACCATTGATGACTGTTGCCATCATCCCCATATAATCTCCTTGCACGCGTTCAATTCCTGAGTCAGCAGCCTGAAGACCTCTGAAAATATTTCCTCCACCGATTACAACCGCAATCTCAACACCTAAATCATGTATGGCTTTGATTTGTTTAGAATAATGCACGAGCATATCTGGTGCAATTCCAAAATTTTTATCGCCCATTAGGCTCTCACCACTAAGTTTTAGAAGTACTCTTTTGTATTTCATCCTTTAGAATATAATTACTAGGGAAAAGAATATATGTCTTATTTGAACGGAAAATCTAGGATTCTGTGTTCCATCACACAAGACAAATTTGTCAAATTTACTAAATACTTTGAAAAAGTAGAAAGGATATCTTTTGGAGAATGAGGGAGTTGGGTATAAAAAAAGGACAAGCATTACGCTTATCCTTTTTTATATATTTAACCTAAAGTTACGTGTTTGAAATCTGTAACTGTAAGTTCTTTCTCTACACTCTGTAGGTAAGTAGCAATTGTTTGCTTGCTATCTTTAACGAATACCTGGTTAAGAAGTGTTCTCTCTTTGAAGAACTTCTTCAATTTACCTTCTGCGATACGCTCAAGCATTGCTTCTGGCTTACCTTCAGCTCTTGCTTGCTCTTTACCGATCTCGATTTCTTTCTCGATTACAGAAGAATCAACACCTTCCTCGTTAACTGCGATAGGAGCCATTGCAGCTACCTGCATAGCAACATCTTTACCAGCAGCTTCAAAACCTTCAGATGCTTTGTTGAAACCAACAATAACACCAGCTTTGTATCCAGCGTGGATATATGGAGTAACCATAGCAGCTTCAACTAGGTTATAAGCACTGATCTCTACTTTCTCACCGATTACACCTACTTGCTCGATTACTTTCTCTCCAACAGTGATGTTTTCGAAAGGAAGTGCAAGAAGTGCAGCAAGGTCAGCAGGCTTGTTCTCAAGTGCTATATTAGCGAATGTCTTACCAAGGTTAATAAAGTCTTCGTTTTTAGCTACGAAATCAGTTTCACAGCTAAGACGTACTACTACACCAGAAGTGTTATCATCGTTAGTGATAGCGATAACTACACCTTCGTTAGCATCACGGTCTGCTCTCTTTGCAGATAGCTTTTGACCTTTCTTACGAAGCTCTTCAATCGCTTTTTCGATGTCACCATTTGCTTCAGCTAGTGCTTTTTTACAGTCCATCATTCCGGCACCTGTAAGGTCACGTAGCTTTTTTACGTCAGCAGCAGAAATTTTACTCATGTCAAGGGAGTATTGTGAAATTTTTAAAAAAATATAATTCTAAAATGTTGAAAGGAAATTCAATAAATAAATTTCCTTCAACATCTTAAATTATTTCATGTAAATAAATTGCTAATTATTCAGCAGCTTCTTCTTCAGCGTCCTTAGACTTTCTACGATCTTCCAAACCTTCTTTGATCGCGTTAGTTGCATAGTTTACGATCAACTCGATAGATTTAGATGCATCATCATTCGCTGGGATTGGGAAGTGAACCTGATTAGGATCAGAGTTCGTATCCACCATACCGAATGTACGAAGACCTAGTTTATGCGCTTCTTTGATCGCAAGGTGCTCGTGTACGATATCTACAACGAATACAGCCTGAGGAATACGGTTAAGGTTTGCAATACCACCAAGAATCTTCTCCAGTTTGTTACGCTCACGCGTAAGAGTAAGGATCTCTTTCTTAGTCATACTTGAAGCAGTACCATCCTGAAGCATTTTATCGATCGTGTTCATCTTCTTGATCGACTTACGGATAGTTGAGAAGTTTGTCAACATACCTCCTAACCAACGCTCAGTTACATATGGCATTCCTATTGACTGTGCAGCTTCAGAAACAATCTTACGAGCTTGCTTCTTAGTTGCTACAAAAAGGACTTTTTTACCAGACTTAGCGATCTGACGTAGAGCATCAGTTGCAGTTTCAAGACACTCTGATGTACGGTTTAGATCGATAATATGGATGCCTTTACGCTCCATGAAGATATATGGAGACATTTTCGGGTTCCACTTTTTCTTTAAGTGACCGAAGTGTACGCCGGCATCTAGCAAATTTTTATATGTGGGCTTATCCATTATTCTTAAACATTATAAAGTTCAAAGAAAAAAACTCTTTCCAAAATTCTCCAAAGATTAACGCTTTGAGAACTGGAAGCTCTTTCTTGCTTTAGGTTTACCATACTTCTTACGCTCAACAGCTCTTGCATCACGCATAAGAAACTTCTCATTTTTCAAAGGCTTACGGAAATCTGCGTTAAGCTCAACTAGTGCACGGGAAAGTGCCATTCTAATCGCCTCCGCTTGTCCTTTAAAACCACCACCTTTAACAGTTACTTTGATATCATACACATTGTGCTCAAGCTCAAGTGTGTTGAAAGGAGCAGTAATTTTTCCTTGAATATGTTGCTGTGGAAAGTACTCTTTGTAATCTTTTCCGTTTACGGTAATGTTACCCTCTCCCTTTTTCATGTAAAGACGAGCAACTGAAGCTTTTCTTCTACCGATTTTATTTATCATTTCCATATCGAAGAATTACCTTTTAATTATTTCAATTCCAATGTTTGCGGCTTTTGAGCAACATGTGGGTGCTCGCTGTCAGCATATACAAACAATTTTTTAAACATCGCACGTCCTAACTTTGTCTTAGGAAGCATACCTCTTACTGCATTCTCAATGATTGCCTCTGGCTTCTTAACCAAAAGATCCGCTGGAGTAGCTTTCTTTTGTCCACCTGGGTAACCTGAGTAACGAACGTATTCTTTCTGCTCAGTCTTCGATCCTGTAAAACGTACTTTGTGTGCATTGATAACGATTACATTATCACCACAATCTACGTGAGGAGTATATGAAGGCTTATGCTTACCTCTCAATACGTGCGCGATTTTCGTACAAAGGCGACCTACAACCTCACCCTCTGCATCAATGATGTACCAATCATGTTGTACGTCCTCTTTTCTTGCAGATTTTGTTTTGTAACTTAAATGATCCACAACCTCTATATTTTTGGTTATTATTAATTGCTAATCAACTCAGTATATATCTACTGCTTTAGCAGGTGCAAAGGTACATTTCTAGAATTCAATAAACAAGCATTTTACCATAATTTTCATAGGGGGTAATTCGTAACTCATTGATAATCAGTTAAAAAATCGCACATTTTTTTTCAACATTAACATTTTGACCCTCTTTTTGGCCCCCTTTTTGAGTCTGATTTTCATGTTTTTATCTAGAATCACCGGATTCAGGCTTAAATATTTTTAATCAATGGCTTAACTTTGTTGTGCACTATTTGTTAGAAAAAACTGAACAAAACAGACAAATCTATGTCAGAGGACAGAAAAGGAGATCATATCGATCTGGCCTTTAAGGCTCAAATTGGTTCTGCAATGATAGATCCGAGATTTAATTATGAGCCTATGCTCGCATCAAATGATATTAGTGATGTTGATGTATCTCTAAATATACTTGGTGTACGCCAATCCGTTCCTTTTTGGGTGTCTAGTATGACAGGTGGCACAGAACGTGCCCGGATCATCAATCATAACCTTGCCCGTATTTGTAAAGAGTTTGGTTTCGGAATGGGACTGGGATCTTGCAGACCATTATTAGAAGAAGATGCATTTATAGACTTCAATGTTCGTCCTGTCATAGGTGATGAGCAGGCCTTGTATGCAAACCTAGGAGTTGCTCAGATTGAAGAGCTTCGGGATCACAATAAATTAGGTTTGATTAAAAACATGGTGGATAAGCTGGAAGCTAATGGCCTTATCGTACATGTTAATCCTATGCAGGAATGGTTGCAGCCGGAAGGAGATATATATAAGACATCTCCATTGGACATCGTAAAGTTGTGCTTGGACAACTTTGACTTTCCCATCATTGTAAAAGAGGTTGGTCAGGGCTTTGGTCCTAAGAGTATGCTCGAATTATTGGATTTACCTGTTCAGGCTATTGATTTTGCCGCTAACGGTGGGACCAATTTTGCAAAACTGGAGATGCTAAGGGCAGATGATTATTTTCATGAACTGTATAAGGGACTTGCAAACGTGGGGCATAGTGCTACTGAGATGGTTGAGCAGCTGAGGGATATAATTAAAAGAGAAAACCGTACTTTTGCCTGTCAGGAAATAATTATTTCCGGTGGAGTCAAAAACTTTCTGGATGGATACTATCTGGTTGAGCGTTGTCCAATGACTGCTGTATTTGGTCAGGCATCAGGTTTCCTGAAACATGCAATGGACTATGAGTCATTAAGAAAATATGTGGAATTGCAGGTGTCAGGATATAAGATCGCATCGAAGTTATTAACAGTAAAAGAAGATTAAACGATATAATATGGAGGCAAAGAAATTTATTTCAGGTTTCTCTAAGCTGAGCAAGGAAGAAAAGATTCAGTGGATCTCTGATTTTTATAATAAAGACGGAAAGCTGGATTTGAAAATGTTCGAAGCCTTTTGGCAAAAGGACGAATCCTTGCAGAAGGTTTTGGAGAACTTCAGTGAAAATACAATTTCAAATTTCCCTATGCCTTTCGGTATAGCACCTAATTTTCATATCAATGATAAGGTCTATGCAGTACCAATGGTCATTGAGGAAAGTTCTGTAGTTGCAGCGGCTTCCAGTGCAGCTAAATTCTGGATGGACAAGGGCGGATTTAAGTGTGAGGTTTTAGGAACTGTGAAGATTGGTCAATTACACTTTAAATTTAGTGGTGGTGTAGATGCCCTGAAGGAACATTTTGATCGTATTAATTCCACACTCATTGAATCCGTTGAAGCGATCACCGTAAATATGCGTAAGCGTGGTGGAGGTGTATTGGACATGGAGCTGGTTGATTTCAGTGAGCAAGAGGATAATTACTATCAGTTAAGAGTGTCTTTTGAGACTTGCGATAGTATGGGAGCTAATTTCATCAACTCCGTATTAGAGCAATTTGGGCATGAATTAAAAGCTTACCTGAATAATCACTACAAAGAGGAGCAGACGGAGATTGTTATGGCAATCCTTTCCAATCTAACTCCGAATTGTATAGTTCGTGCATCTGTATCTTGTCCGATCGATGCATTGGACGCGATAAGTCCTGCATTCTCAGGTGCTGAATTTGCAGAGCGCTTCAGAATGGCTGTTCGAATAGCAGAAATAGATCCGTATAGAGCAACCACTCATAATAAAGGTATATATAATGGTGTGGACTCAGTTGTTTTGGCAACTGGTAACGATTTCAGAGCGGTAGAAGCTTGTGGTCACGCCTATGCATCCAAAGATGGATCCTACGCTTCTTTATCTCATTGTACTGTAGAGGAAGGTATCTTCAAATTCTGGATAGATCTTCCAATTGCTTTAGGTACAGTGGGTGGACTAACCAAACTACATCCATTGGCGAATCTGGCTTTGGAAATACTGGGTAGACCTTCAGCACAGGAACTGATGTCTATCATTGCAGCGGTTGGGCTTGCTCAAAACTTTGCAGCACTTCGTTCACTGGTTACTACAGGTATCCAAAAAGGTCATATGAAGATGCATTTGAAGAATATACTCACACAATTCAACGCTAATGCAGCGGAGGAACAAGCAGTGACCTCTTATTTTTCAAGTAAAGTAATCAGTCATTCTGCAGTAAGGGATTATCTGATGGATCTTCGTGCACGAGTAGAACAATAAGTCAGCTTCTTTGGAAAATACAAATAAATATTACAGCTCTGGAAAATTTCTCTTAAGTGGAGAATATCTGGTGCTGGATGGTGCTAAGTCTATTGGTCTCCCATGTAATTTGGGACAGACTATGGAGTTGCGTACTCAAGCTGGAAGTGGACAATTGATTTGGGAAAGTTATACTAAGGATGATACGCTTTGGCAATCTTGCACTTTGGATGTTAATGATTTACAAATAGTATCCTTTATGGATAAGGCCTTTGCGGAACGACTTCAACAAGTTATACAGGCTTGTTTGGACCTCGGAGCTTCGCCTTTGGATCCTGCAAAAGATTATCTGTTTAAAACTCAACTTGAGTTTGACCCAGCATGGGGATTGGGTTCTTCCTCAACCTTTATAGCTAATATCTCGAGGCATTTTGAGGTAGATCCTTATCAATTATTGGCAAGCACTTTTGGTGGTTCTGGCTATGATATCGCTGCAGCCAGTGCTGACAAAGCTTTTTATTATCAATTAGAAGGAGGAGTGCCAAAGACTGAATCAATAGATTTCAATCCTGAATTCAGGTCAGCACTGTTTTTCGTTTATCTAAATCAAAAGCAAAATTCAAGATCGGGTATAAAAAGTTATAAGTCTGTAGCTAAAAACAAAGACCTATATATTAATAAGGTATCATCAATCAGTGAAGCTATGGCTTCGACAGATGATCTTGACCTATTCAGTAACTTGGTAGAGCAGCATGAAGAATTGGTATCAGATTTAATGGGAATGCCTGTTGTTAAAGATCGGCTGTTTCAGGATTTTGATGGAGCTGTAAAGTCACTGGGTGCTTGGGGTGGAGATTTTGTGCTTGTTTGTAGCTCAAAAGGATCTGAATATATAAACCAATATTTTGAGGATAAAGGTTATGAGGTAATTCTGCCTTATGATCAAATCATAAAATATCAGTAGAATGGGTAGATGGAAAACAGCAGT
>OMKD01000250.1 GCA_900299495.1 Sphingobacteriales bacterium | reverse complement strand
TCCGGTTAGCGCACCTGGTTTGGGACCAGGGGGTCGCAGGTTCGAATCCTGCCGCCCCGACAAAGAGGTTTGTTCATTGAGCAAACCTCTTTTTTTTATTTATTTAAGTGCGTATTTCGCAGAATCTTCTTAAGTTAGGTCAGATTGTCCATGCAGGTTATTAAATGAGTTAATTTTATGAAACTTCATATCATCCCATTCAAATATGAATACCATACGCCTTTCGTTATTTCTAGGGAACGCAGAACCCACCAGGAAGCTTTGTTTATTGGTTTGGAAATAGAGGATATTATTGGATGGGGTGAGCTTACAACCAATTCCTACTATAATGTTTTTTGCAAGGATGCTCAACTTCTCATAGAATCCCTCCGCTCCAAGATTGAAGCAATTTGTTTAGATCATCCTCAAAGTCTTTACTTAAAATGGAAGGAACTCTTTACTTCAAATTCATTCATCCGCTGTGCTTTTGACGAGGCATCTTGGGACTTATATGGAAAATCGAAAGGTAAATCTACTGCATCCATTTTAGGATTAAACCCAGAAGTAAATATAGCCTCTTGCTATACGCTTGGAATAGGGTCTAATTCCAATGTTTTAGATAAGATTATTGAAAGACCCTGGTCGATTTACAAAATGAAAATGGGTAAACAGGTAGATATTCATCTTTTGGAAGAGATCAGAGAAATTACCAATGCGGAACTATATATCGATGCAAATGCAGCCTGGACCTTTGTAGATGCTATTGGGCTAATTCCGAAAATAGCTCAGCAAGGGGTAAGTTTGATCGAACAACCACTTCCCGTTGAGCTAAATAATGAAATGAAGAATTTGAAAGGCCGGTTCAGAACTCCATTTATTGCTGATGAAAGCTTCAATGATATTTCAGATCTTTCTCTCTGTCGAGATCTCTTTGATGGAATAAATGTAAAGTTGCAAAAGATAGGTGGGATTAGTCCTGCTTTCGAGCTGATACAAAAAGCTAAAAAGAATGATTTGAAAATCATGATTGGATGTATGACCGAATCTTCTGTAGGACTTTCAGCAGCAGCACAATTGGTAAGTCTTGCTGATTTTGCAGACTTAGATTCAATGTTATTAATTAAAAATGATCCTGCAGATGGTGTGAAACTAGATTCGGATAATATTATGTTATCCAATCTAGATGGAAATGGTGTTGTGGTAGATTTTTAATGCCATTTACACATAATAACAATTTGAGTATATATATTTATATAATATCTTTTTACTGAAGAAAATTATCACTTATGTTGAATATCGTTATTAGCTTGGTTTTCGTCTATTTGCTGTATAGTTTATTTGCTACCATCGTTATGGAAATCGTTTCTTCAGTCTTTGCCCTGAGAGCAAATAACCTTAAACGAGCACTTCGAACGATGCTGACAAATGGAGATCAGAATTATTTTGATGAATTCATGGAAAATGACTCCTTGTTTAAACAGCTATCAGGAAAATTAACAGGTAAAAGAACACCGCCATCGTATATCAATCCAAAGAACTTTAGTTTAATGATGCTTAATGTTCTTGAGAAGTCTTCTAATGGAATGTCTTTAGTTGAAGATCAGATTGAGACTTTGCCAAATGGGGAAATGAAAGATGTGGTTAAGATGTATTTTAACGAAGCAGAATCAAATATAGATCAGTTTAAATCTAATCTTGAAGGATGGTTCAATGATATTATGGATCGTGCTTCTGGTTGGTTCAAAAGACGTATCCAGGTTATCTTAATACTTGTTGGTTTTTTAATTGCCGTTTCCTTTAACGTTGATACACTTGCTATTTTTAGTCAGCTGAAAAACTCAGAAGTTGCTCAGCAAGTAGCAGAAAATGCTGCTCTTTTTGCAAGTAGTATGGATGAATCTAATTTAGAAGCAATTGCTGGTGGGGAACTAGCTTCAGAGCTATCTAAGTTAAACCAATTGTCTCTTGGTTTAGGTTGGGATGGATATTTTTCAGGAGAAGAATCGATCGGTATGAAATTGTTTTTGAGTATTTTAGGATGGTTGATTACAGCCTTGGCTATTTCTCTTGGAGCTCCGTTTTGGTTTGATCTATTGACCAAACTTGTAAATATTAGAGGCACAGGGCAAACGAAGGAGATTGTTATACACAACAAGATTCAAGGATCGTCATACTCTTCCACAAAGGATAAGCAATCACTTTCAATTGAAGGATAATGAAAATTAAACTTTTAAAAGATGCGTATTTAAGGACCTCAGCAGTAAAGCTTGAACAAAAACCTTTTGGAGTGATATTCAAAGGCACTGTCGTTGAGGTGCTTGATGAGACTGTCATTGGTACATCTTTAAAAGGGAATCCGGTTTGGTATGCGGATAGGAGAGGATGGTTTATTTGGTCCGGTGCTGCCGAGATTATTGAAAAAGAGGTGGAGTTGAGTTACATGCCTATTGAAGACACAGCAAACATAAAATATCTGAGTGAAAAATCACTTGAATGGTATAATAATCACAAGGGATTAAATTGGGCAATAATTCGGGAACGGATAGTAGATAAAATTTGGCAGAAAAAAGATTTGACAGGACGGGGTGTACGTGTTGCTATCCTCGATTCTGGTATAGATGTAATGCATCCTGATCTTGATCCATGCATTCAGGCTTATGGAAATTTTAGTGTAAGTAATTTTACAACTAAAAAAGATATTCTAGGTTCAGGAACACGAATGGCTTCTATTATTGCAGCTCAGGGAAGATTCAAAGTAACAGGAGTGGCACCAAGTACTCAATTGTATGTGGCAAAAGTGATGAATTTTGATCACCAAATCGACCCGGATTCTGTCATATCAGCATTGAAATGGTCTTATCAATTGAAAGCGGATATAGTTCTGCTTGGGCCTAATTTGCACAAGGATGCTTTCACCGAAGCTCAACTTGATGAATTAAAACAACTCGTATCCACATTTTCTAGTTTGGGGACCTTGTTTGTCAGTCCTTCTGGAAATATGCTTACTGAAATTGATGTTCCCAGTATATTTAAGACCTTTAAGGATGTGATCATCGTAGGTTCACATACTTTTGAAAATACTATTCAGCCCTTTACATATTTTGGAAAAGAGGTAGATACTTTTGCGCCAGGGGATAGACTTCTTTGCGCAAAGCAACAAGGTAGTACCGGCTTCTTAAGTGGTACAAAAGCAGCAGCATCCTTTGTAACAGGTGTTTTAGCATTACTAGTTCAGTTTACTAAGTCAGTTGGGCTAGATTTAGAACCAGCTGAATGGAAAAAACTAGTA
>OMKD01000249.1 GCA_900299495.1 Sphingobacteriales bacterium | reverse complement strand
TATCCCTTTCAATTGTTTGAATGTAGTACTATCAGCTTCATTAATATCTATCTGTAAAGCGGATTGGTCAATCCAATAATAGAGTTGTTTGTTATCTAGTAATTGTTTGCATTTTGGATCATTTAAACAGAGACTTCTCCAGGAATTATAATTATTCTTTTCTTGTATGATCTTATAGCTTAAGCTAGAGTCAATATTTTGTTCAATTAAGTCTTCCGCAGTAGATAAAGCCAGGTTAATTTTTCTTATTTTCTTCTTTTTGGGTTTGTAGTGTGTAAGGCTTTGTTCTTTTGATATGGGTTTATGGTTTGGTTCTTCCGGAAGTGTATCTTTAACTGTAGGCTGAGCAATAACTTCAGTATTTATTTTACGTATTTTTTCTTTGAGCAAAACACTGTTTTGCCATTTGAACAGAGCATTCGTAAGAATTCCAATAGTTAAAATTGCAATTCCTAATCTTTCACTTCGAGAATAAGTCCAAAAAGGGTTTATTTTGTGATACTTTTTCATAGGAAAAATATAAAATAACCCACTAGTACTTTTTGATAGAAAACTAATTTTCAATGTCCAACGCAAAGTATTTCATTTTTCTAGTTGCATTTTTTACACTGTCTTGTAATTCTAAGTTTGCAAGCATGTTCCCCGATCTACAAAGAAAAAATAATGATAAACAAGAGGTGTTTACCGAAAAGATAGAATTAGCACCTGTAGAAATAACAGATTATGCGACAGACTCTGAGGAGCCTCTGGAGCTTGATGTTTATAATCCTTCATCAGAGCTTGAATTTGATCTTATTCACACGATGTTAGATTTATCGTTTAATTGGGATAAAGAAAGTGTTTTAGGAACAGCGCAGCTGACCTTAAAACCACACTTTTATCCATCCTCTACATTAGTTTTAGATGCGGTAAACTTTAAAGTTAACAGCGTGAAAGACTTAAATTCAGGTTATATGCTGTCTTATGATTATTTAGACAGATCAGATTTGATTGTAGATTTAGGTAAAGCATATAATAGAACAGATACAATCCGATTGGAAATTGATTACATCGCATTTCCTTCGAAGACTGGCGGTAGCAGTGCTATTACATCGGATAGAGGTTTGTTTTTCATAAACTCAGAAGGTCAGGGAGAAAAACCACAACAAATTTGGACCCAGGGAGAGACTGAACACAATTCTAAATGGTTTCCAACAATAGATAAGCCAAATTCAAGAACTAGCCAGGAAATTAAACTGACTGTTGAGGATAGATTTGTAACACTTTCAAATGGTTTGCTTATAGACAGTAAAGACAATGGAAATGGAACACGCACCGATCATTGGTATCAGGAAAAAAGCCATGCTCCATATTTATTTGCAGTAGTTGTTGGTGAGTTTTCTAAAGTACAGGACAAATGGCGTGGTATTGATGTAGATTATTATGTTGAGCCGAAATTTGAGGATTATGCCAAGGATATCTTTCCTTATACAGTTGAAATGCTTGAATTCTTTTCCACAACTTTAGGCGTTGATTATCCTTGGGATAAATATGCTCAGGTTGTTGTCCGTGATTTTGTGTCTGGCGCAATGGAGAACACTTCTGCTGTTATTTTTGGAGAGTTTATGTATGGCACCGATAGGGAGCTGATAGATGTGGAAACGAACGAAAAGATCGTTGCCCATGAGATGATGCACCATTGGTTTGGTGATTTGGTAACTTGTGAGAGCTGGGCGAATCTAACCTTGAATGAAGGGTTTGCCAATTATTCTGAGTATTTGTGGATGGAACACAAGTATGGTAAAGAAGTTGCCGATTTTCATAAGCTAAATGAAAGAGAATCGTACCT
Source organism: Sphingobacteriales bacterium (assembly GCA_900299495.1). Lineage (GTDB taxonomy): Bacteria > Bacteroidota > Bacteroidia > Chitinophagales > Saprospiraceae > AM-2324. The sequence goes on along the minus strand of OMKD01000249.1, from coordinate 9,615 downwards.
GTCATCATTGGCCTATAATATGCACCCTTTAATTCATTATGGTTATGGTGATAAAGAGGAAATGTTTGATGCGCATAGCTACAACAAAGGAGGATTAGTACTTCATATGTTAAGGTATCTTGTTGGTGATGAAGCTTTCTTTGCTTCATGCAAAAAATATTTGGAAGATAACGCTTACACTCAGGTTGAAGTGGATGAATTAAGGATTGCTTTTGAGGATGTTACAGGTCTTGATTTGAAGTGGTTCTTTAATCAATGGTTCTTATCTTCTGGCCAACCTACATTGAATATTAATAAAAGCTATGACCCTTCAAATGAAGAGCTGACGGTAAAGATCAGACAAACACATTCGAATGATGAAATGCCTTCTATATTTCAGTTACCGCTAGAATTTGAATTGATTTACGCAGATGGTACAAAAGAAACAGTAAATAAATTCTTGAATAAACGAGAAGACGTTTTTGTTTTCAAAACGAAATCAAAACCAGCAACTGTAATATTTGATCCTCAGAATATTTTACTGGCTATAAAGCATTTCGACAAATCTGATGAGGAATACTTAGTACAACTTAAGCGTTCTGGATCCTTTGAGCACCGCTATATTGCATTGAATAAGCTCGTGGAGAAAGAAGCTTACAAGAAAGAAGCTATTGATATAGCTTTGAACGATAAAGTTTGGGTAAATCGAAAACTAGCACTTGAACAGGTGGAAGATGCTGATAGGTCAAATAAAGTAATAGATATTATTAAGAGTGATTCGCATTCTGAGGTAAGGTCAGCTGCTTTTTATGCACTTATGCAAATGAATAATACTTCTAGTGAGCAGGTAGCCGAGTATACCATTAACAATGATCTATCCTATAATGTAATTTCTGCTGCAATTGATTACTTATCCTTTACGGATAGCCCCAGATCTGCTGAAATAGCGGCATCTTTAGAGTCTAGTGATAGTGATCGAATCTTATTGTCATTAGCTGGAATTTATCTTAAAGAAAAGGAAGTATCTAAATTGGATTTCTTTACAAACTCAATGGATAAATTCAAGTCTTACGATTTAGTCGATTTTCTTCAGGATTATACAAACTTGTTAATATTGGCTAATGGTGAACAAATAGAAGAGGGTTCTTCAGTTCTATTATCAATGTCTATGAATGACAAAGCTGGTTTTGTTAAGAAAATAGCTTCAACCTATGCCCTGAATAATTTGTATTTTAATTTATTCGGCTTAGGTAAGGAAGAGAATCCTGATTTAAGTCAAAAAGAGGCAGGTAAACTTGCAGAGGATCTAAAAAGTGAAATTTTGAAGATCATGGAATATGAAAAGGATCCTATATTATTGGATTACTACAAACAATTTCCTGTTTTTAAATAAATATTGAACTAAGATAGTATGTCAGCATATAATAGGTTAATAGAAAATTTAGATAAGTTCATTCGTAAATATTACCTGAATAAGGTAATCAAGGGAGCTTTGTTTTTTGTTGCTTTCTCTTTGCCTTTTTATTTGTTGATTAATTTTTTGGAGTATAAATTTTACTTCAGTAATAATATACGTCTGACTTTGTTAATATTCCTTATTCTCGGTGTAGCGACTACCCTGGGGTATTGGGTTATCCTTCCGCTAACTAAGTATTACAAATTAGGAAAGTTAATATCTCATGAGCAGGCTGCTAAAATTATAGGGAATCATTTTGGTTCTGTACAGGATAAGCTTTTGAATATCTTACAACTCAGGGATCAGGCAAGTGACTTTGCCGATAATTCGTTATTACTAGCCAGTGTTGAGCAAAAGTCTAATGAAATAAAGCTTGTTTCCTTTCCAAAAGCTATTGATCTAAGTAATAACAAGAAATATTTAAAATACGCTTTACCTCCATTATTAGTCTTATTGGTTTTGTTGTTCGCAGATCCATCATTGATTGCTGACTCGACGACAAGGCTTGTGAATCCTAATAAAGCATATGAAAAACCAATGCCTTTTAGTTTTCTTATTCAAAATGAATCGCTAGAGGTTGTGCAGTTTGAAGATTTTTCACTTGTTGTTAAAACAGTTGGTACAGCTGTACCTGCGGATGTTTTCGTGGAGATAGATAACTTTTCCTACAAAATGGAAAACACAGGGTCGGGTGAATTTTCTTACACGGTGAGGAATGTTCAAAAGGATAAGCAATTTAAATTTATTTCTGGTGAGGTAAATTCTATGCCTTATGAGTTAGATGTCTTATTAAAACCTACAGTAGCGAATTTTGATGTTTATTTAGATTATCCAGCTTATACAGGGCAAAAGGATGAGAAGATTACTGCTATTGGAGATCTTTTTGTACCGACTGGTTCATCAATTCGTTGGGAATTCGATACAAAAAATAGTTCTGAAGTATATTTTGCTTTTGATGAAAGTAAGCCTAAAAAGGCTAAGCGAAATGGCGAAAACAATTTCTCAACGAACACCAAAGTATATAACTCTCAAGCTTATAAGGTCTTGTTAGCTAACGATGATCTTGGCCTTGCAGATTCTTTGAGTTATTTTATAAATGTTATTCAGGATAAGCACCCTCAGATTAGTTTAGAGGTTTTCGAAGATTCGTTGGAAACAAGGAACAAGTATTTTATTGGTGAGGGGACCGATGATTACGGTATAAATAAAATTGATTTCGTATACGAAATCCTTGATTCTAAAGGTGTTCAGAAGGAATCTGAACGAATGCTTATATCTGGATATTCTGCTAGATCTACTAGCTATAGTCATAATTGGAATATACAAGGCGCGAATCTTCAGCCTGGTGAACAGGTGGTTTATTATTTCGAGATATGGGATAACGATGCTGTAAATGGATCTAAGTCTGCTAGAACTCAGAATATGGTCTATAAGATGCCTACAGTAGATGAGTTTAAGAAGTCTGAAGACGAGAAAGAGGAGTTAATTAAAGATAAACTTGAAGAAGCCATAAAGGATAGTAAGCGTGTTCAAAAGAAAGCCAAGGATTTAAAAGAGAAGCTTTTACAGAAAAAAGAGGCAGACTGGCAAGATAAAAAGGAATTGGAGAAACTTTTGGAACAACAACAAAAGATTGAGGAAAAAATTAATGATGCTAAAGAGGCCTTTGAAGAAAATTTAGATAAGCAAGAAGATTTTAATCAGCCATCAGAGGAAATAGAGGAGAAACAGGAAAAACTAGAGGAAATGTTTGAGGATTTGCTTGACGAAGAGATGCAAAAACTCATGGAAGAGATTCAGGAGTTGATGGAGAAGCTAGATAAAGATGAAGCGCTCGAAAAGTTGGATGATTTTGAAAACTCTGACGAGGATATGGAAAAGGAGATGGAGCGCATGCTTGAACTTTTCAAACAATTGGAGATGGAATATGAAATGGAGCAGGCCATTGAAAAATTGGAGGAGTTAGCTGATAAAGAAGAAGAACTTTCAAACGAGTCAGAAAAAGGTGCTACAAGTACAGAAGAATTAAAGGAGAAGCAGGAAGAGCTTCAGAAAGAATTCGAGTCTTTAGAAAAAGACCTTGATAAAATCAAGGATTTGAATGAAGATCTCGAAAAACCTATGGATATGGATAATCTTGATGATGGCAATGAATCCATAAAACAGGATATGCAACAAAGTCAGCAAGAACTAAATAAACAGGATAATAAAGCTGCATCTAAGAAGCAAAAAAGTGCAGCAGATAAAATGAGAGAGAAGGCATCATCTATGTCAATGAGTATGCAATCTCAACAACAGGAGCAAATGCAGGAAGACATGGATGCATTAAGGCAATTGCTAGAAAATTTAGTTGGTCTTTCCTTCCAACAAGAGGATCTCATGGATCTTTTTGCAACTACGACTATTAATACGCCTAGGTACGTGGAGCTCGTACAAGATCAATTTAAAATTGAAAATGATTTTCAAATTGTAGAGGACAGCTTGATGGCTCTTAGTAAGAGATTGTTTCAAATAGAAACTTTCATAGTTGAAAAGATAGGTGTTGTTAATAATAATATCGAAGGTTCAATTGCTGATTTGGAAGAAAGAAAAATCAATGAGGCTGCAGTTTCTCAGCAAACGGTAATGAAAAACCTTAATGATTTGGCCGTTATGCTTAGTGATGTTATGAAGCAAATGCAACAAGACATGTCTTCAATGATGCCTGGGGCACAGATGTGTAATAAGCCAGGAGGAAAAGGTATGAAACCTTCTGATAAGATATCTGAAGGACAGAAAGGACTTAATAAACAAATGAAAGAAGGTAAGGAAGGTAAAGAGGGAGATGGTAAAGAAGGTGATGGTCTAAATGCTAAGGATTTTGCAGAAATGGCTGCTCGGCAGGCTGCATTGAGAAAGGCTTTAGAGGCTAAGCAAAAGCAGTTAAGAGAACAAGGTAAAGGAAGTAACGACTTGCAAAACATCATTGATCAAATGAATGAGCAAGAGAAACAATTGGTCAATAAGCGTCTCACAAATGAGATGATGAAACGCCAGGAAGAAATATTGACGAGACTTCTAGAACATGAAAAGGCAGAACGCGAGCAGGAATATGATGAACAACGAAAGTCCAAGTCAGCAGATCAGATTAAGAATGATTTGCCGCCAGCTTTAGAAGAGTATTTAAAAGAAAAAGAAAAGTCTTTGAATTTGTATAAATCGACATCTCCGAACTTAAAACCATTCTACAGAATGCTTACAGATGAGTACATAAAAGACAAAAGTTAATTATCACGCTGTTATAATACTGTTAGGGGCTTGACAAATTGGCTAATTTTTTACAATTTGCTTAAGTCTTAGTCTACTTTTAATTTCTTTAATTCTTGCACATGTTTCTTTCTAATTCAAAGGGTTCTTTGAATTCCAAAAAAAGTGCCGGTAACTTTCAGTTGGAATCAAGCCAGGATACCTTTAATAGCATTGAGGGTGATCTTCGTAATCTCATCAAGCCTTTTAATTTAGATAATGATAAGTTCGGTGAAATATTAGTAAGCCTTACAGAGGCCATTACTAATGCTGTGCGTCATGGAAACAAATTCGATGCCTCCAAGCACGTAGATGTAGAGTTTGTAGGAGATGAACACCGATTATATTTCAGAGTTAGTGATGAAGGAAGTGGATTTGATTATGATGCAGTTCCAGACCCTACTTTACCTGAAAATATCTTATGTTGCGGAGGAAGGGGCGTTCACATTATGAAATCCTTAGCTGATGAGCTGAACTATAGTGATAATGGACGAACTGTGGAATTGGAATTTGATATTTAAGTTTAGAAAATAATTGAAAAGTGGATTTTCCTAATCTTTCTGCTTTAGAAAATAAAGAACAGTCTATTTCTTTCCATGTGGAGGAAATAGACTTTGTTTTTGAAGAAATTGATAAAACCATTCAGTGGTTGAATAGGATTGCAGGGCATGAGTCTAAAGAAATAGTCTCTCTAGACTACGTTTTTTGTAGTGACGAGTATCTGCATAAAATCAATGTGGAATACCTGAACCACGATACCTACACAGATATTATAACATTTGATTTAGGTGAACCTGATGATGATTCTATCGCAGGTGAGATCTACATATCAGTAGATAGAGTAAAAGAAAATGCTCAAATACACGAATGCTTGTACAAGGATGAATTACTTAGGGTTGTCGCACATGGGTTGCTTCATCTGATTGGTTATCCTGATAAATCAAAGGAAGAGTCTTTACTTATGCGAAGTAAAGAGGAAGATGCCTTAAGAACTTATAAAGAACTATAATCCACCTTTTTCCGCTAAAAGTTTTAATTTTGGCCAACATTTAAAATGAGTATGTATGAATGCTGGTACAAAATACTTTGCTCCTGCTATTATTTCTAATGTCGGCCTCGAGACAAATGCTATTTCTTATGCTATAGAGAATATTGGTGTAGAATTAGTTTTCAAAGTAGACAGTTCTTTGGATAATGAAACGAATGTTCAGTTTTACGGGCTAAAAAACGCACAACTGCAACAAGAGATTGTTAATGCGGTAAGTATATTGAACATGCATTTCCCTTGGAAAGAAAACCTAAGGTCTTCGATGGGCTTCGATATATATAATAAGATTCCAAAAGGTTCTGGTTTATCTTTATTAGGTACTACACTTGCTGGTTTTCTTGTAGCCGTCAACACTTATAATAAAAGACCTTTCGAGCAAAGAGATTTGTTTGACTTTGCAAAATCAGCTCTTGCTGATGTTTTGGATGCTAAAACATATAACGATATCGCTTGTTCTTTAATCGGCGGTATGGTTCTTGGTCATAACGGTTCCTCTATTGATGAGTATCAAAGAATAAGTGTGCCTCAGGGTTTTTCATCGGTGGTTTACTTGGATAGCTCCAAGCCAGACTTCATTAATAATGTGAACGAATCCAATATAAACCTAGATTATAAAATAAATGCAGCGGTACAAATGACCTTAATGCTGTATAAGTCAAATTTAGACGGATTTGTTGCATTCTGTGATAGGCATTTTAGTATTGAAAAGTTATCTTTATTTGGTTTTGAACAGGAGTTTTGCAAAATAGCTCATGATTTTGATATTAAGGCTTTGTTTAGACCTGCTGTTGGTGGTAATGGGCTTGTAGCGCTCGCCATTAATTCTTTTAAAGCTTCAGAACTTGCAGATGCTTTTAATAAAATAGCTACAGACGACTTTGGGAAAAATGTGATGGCTATACATGCCAAGCATAACCTAGAAGGCGTATATAGGTTTTAAATTTATTTTTATTTATTAAATATAATAATTGTTCCACGTGGAACAATTTGATTAACTCTCAATAATGAAACGGTTTTCCCTAGTTTTCCTTGCCTTGATTATAGGCACTAGTGTGTTTGCGCAGAGAGAAACAAACACAAATGACAACAGATTTAGACAGCTGTACGATGAACTTCCTACTCCAAACGCCTACAGAACGGCTTCTGGAGCGCCAGGGCACGAATATTGGCAGCAAAAAGCTGATTACACCATGGATATTAGGCTTGATGATGAGAATCAGAGAGTTTATGGTGAAGAAACTATTAAGTACACAAACAACTCTCCAGATGTATTAACCTATCTATGGGTGCAATTAGATCAAAATGTACGTGCAAAAGATAGCGATACATACAAAATCAGTACATCATCAATTGACGAACGCTCTACCTTAAGACAAATAAAGTCAGCTATGGGTCCAGAGTATTCAGATTATGATGGAGGTTTTAAAATTGACCATGTAAAAGATGCTTCAGGGAAGGCAATGAATTATACCATCAATAAAACAATGATGCGTATCGATTTGGATTCTCCTTTAAAATCTGGAGCTAGTGTAAGTTTTTCAATTAAATGGTGGTATAACATCAATGATCGTATGGCTATTGGTGGAAGATCGGGTTACGAGTATTTTCCGGAGGATGACAACTATCTGTACACTATTGCACAGTTCTTCCCAAGAATGGCAACATATACAGATAATGAAGGTTGGCAAAACAAACAATTTCTTGGAAGAGGTGAGTTTGCGCTAGTTTTTGGTGATTATGACGTTTCAATTACTGTTCCTGAAGACCATTATGTTTCTGCTACAGGAGTTTTGACGAATGAAAAAGATGTTTTAACAGCTACTGAGCGTAAAAGATTCGAAGAAGCACGTACAGCATATGAAGAGCCTGTAATTATCGTAACGCAGGAAGAAGCTGAAGAAAACGAAAAAACAAAAGCAACTAAAAATAAAACCTGGAAATTTGAAGCAGAAAATGTTAGAGATTTTGCTTTCGCATCTTCTAGGAAGTTTATTTGGGACGCAATGGCTGTAAAGCAGCAAAATGGAACTACCGTAATGGCTATGTCTATGTATCCTAAAGAAGGAAATCCTTTATGGGAGCAATATTCTACAAAAGTTGTAGCTCATACCCTTAAATGGTATTCACACTTCACTTTTGATTATCCTTACCCTGTGGCTTGGTCTATTCATGCTGCGTCAATAGGTATGGAGTATCCTATGATTTGTTTTAATTTTGGTAGACCCGAAAAGGACGGGACATACACAGAGCGTACTAAATATGGTATGATTGGTGTAATTATCCACGAGGTTGGTCATAATTATTTCCCAATGATTGTTAACTCTGACGAGCGTCAGTGGACATGGATGGATGAAGGTTTAAATTCATTCTTACAGTATCTTACGGAGCAACAATTTGAAAGAGGTTATCCTTCTAGAAGTGGTGCTGCATATAAGATAACAAGATACATGGGAGGTGACAAATCAAACATTTCACCAATAATGACAAACTCTGAAAGTATTTACCAATTTGGTAACAATGCCTATAGCAAGCCAGCGACAGCTTTGAATATTTTGAGAGAAACGGTAATGGGTAGAGAGTTGTTTGATCACGCGTTCAAAACGTATTCTCAACGTTGGATGATGAAGCATCCTTCACCTGCAGATTTCTTCAGAACAATGGAAGATGCTTCGGGTGTTGATCTAGATTGGTTCTGGAGATCTTGGTTCTACACCAATGATCACGTGGATATTTCAATCAATGATGTAAAGTGGTTTGCTCTTGATACGAAGAATCCAGAAGTTGAGAATGTTGCTAAAAAAGCGGAGCGTGAGGCTGCACCTAAGAATATCTCTGATATGAGATATGCGGAACAAGAGGCACCTATGTATAATGAAGTTGATAAAGGTCTTGTTGATTTCTATACAAGCTATGATCCCCTAGATTATTCAATTCTGGATATTCAGGAATATGAAAGTTACCGTAATAGATTGTCTGATGAAGAGAAGGAGTTACTTGATGGAGGTTATAACTTCTATGAGGTTGCTCTTGAGAACAAAGGTGGAATCCCAATGCCAGTGATTCTTAAGTTTGATTTCGAAGATGGTTCTTCTGAACTGGTTCGCATCCCTGCAGAAATTTGGAAAATGGATAGAGCTGAAATTTCTAAAGTATTTACTTTTAAAAAGAAGGTAAGCCAGGTTTCTCTTGATCCATATTTAGAAACAGCGGATGTAGATACAGAAAATAATTACTTCCCTCCAACACAACAAATGTCAAGATTCGAGCTATATAAGTATGGCGGTGGTCGTGGTGGTTACGGAGAGAATCCAATGCAGCGTGCTAAGCGTGCAGAGGAGGAAGAAAATAAATAAATTATATTATAATTAATTTTATACAAGGGTTGTTTTAACAACCCTTTTTTTATGTTGTTTAATGTAGGTTAAACTTTGTTGATTCACTAACTTGCAGAAAATTTAAATTGATGATAGATTACTCTAACTCTAAACTTTTGGTCGAATCTGATAAGATAAGTTCAGGTTCTGTAACTTGGAAATCTCCGTCAAACCTTGCTATTGTTAAGTATTGGGGTAAGCATGGAATTCAGTTGCCTAGGAATCCTTCTATCAGTATGACACTAAATAATGCTTATACATTGACGAAGGTTTCATATGAGCCTAGAGAGAATCATGAGGATTTATTTGAGATAAGTTTTAGTTTTCACGGCGAAGAGAAGCCTGGTTTCGCAAAGAAAATTGCAGTTTATTTCGAAAAGCTGTTACCCGTATATCCTTTCCTAAAGCAATTGAAATGGAATATTGAGTCTGAAAATTCCTTCCCTCATTCTGCTGGAATTGCTTCCTCTGCT
>OMKD01000248.1 GCA_900299495.1 Sphingobacteriales bacterium | reverse complement strand
TGGCATTGTAAAAAATGGCGCAATTCTAAATGATGAAACTGTTGAGGTACTTGCCACAATGTCAGTATTGCAGGCAGAAGCTGGCTTTGACTATCTTGGCCCATCGGATATGATGGATGGCCGGGTAGAAGCCATGCGCATTGCATTGGATGAAGCAGGCTATCAAAACACCGGGATAATCTCCTACACTGCCAAATATGCATCAGCTTTTTATGGTCCATTCAGAGATGCGCTGGATAGTAGTCCTGTTGATGTGGAAAACGTGCCGAAGGATAAAAAAACCTATCAGATGAATCCGGCTAACAGAAGAGAAGCGCTTTTGGAAGCAGACCTCGATCTTGCAGAAGGAGCAGATATCCTTATGGTAAAACCCGCACTCAATTACTTAGACATTATAAGTGATCTCAAACAAAACTTTACTGCACCAGTTGCAGCCTATCATGTGAGTGGAGAATGTGCCATGTTAATAGCTGCATGCCAGAATGGTTGGTTGGATTACAAAACAGCCATGCCAGAAACACTCATGAGCATTCACCGTGCAGGAGCAGATATTATCCTGACTTATTTTGCTAAGGATTATGCAAAGCTGATGTTAGGAAAAGAAATTTAATGCATATAAAAAGAGTGTGTCGGTAAGGAACCAACACACTCTTTTTTAAGCATATTGTGATCAAATCTTGTTCCTAATAAAGTGCAACTTCTTTTTCTTCCACCATCTTTCTGATGTTAATCAAAGCGTATCGCATTCTTCCTAAAGCTGTATTAATACTTACTCTTGTTAAAGAAGCGATTTCCTTGAAGCTCATGTCTGCATAATGACGCAGAATTACTACCTCACGTTGCTCTGGTGGTAACAGGTCTACCAGTTTACGAACTTTATCATAGGTTTGACTTTTGATTGTTGCTTCCTCGATATTATCATCCGGAGAACCCAAAACATCGAAGATATCAAACTCATCAGTAGGTTGAACGGTTGGTCTTCTCTTCTTTTTACGGAAAGAATCCACACATAAGTTGTACGCTATACGGCTAGCCCACTGGCAGAATTTACCTTCGTGATTGTACTTACCCTTTCTTAGGGTATTAATTACCTTGATAAATACTTCTTGGAAAATATCATCAGCTTGGTTTTGATCTTTAACAAACATGCGTATTGTTGTAAAAATCTTAGCCTGGTGTCTTTCGATTAACACCTTGAATGCTACTTCACTACCGTTAAGATACTCTTGGATCAATTGCTGATCAGACATGCTCAAATATTTCATAACTAAACCTTTGCTAGGTTAACAAATAGAATTATATAAGTTTAGTGTAGAAAAATTAAGCTATACGCAATTGTTTTTGATTAGAAAAATATTCTGTGATATGATGGCAATATAGAACAATATTTTATAAGTCCCAAAATTTAACCCCAAGTCTTAACGACATTTTAACAATTAATCTTTAAACATCAAATAGCCGACAAACACAAAATTTTGATAATCAACAAAATAAACATCAAGACTACTTAAGAAAAAAAATTAGCTATTTATGTAAAAAAATGTTATTTTAAAAATAATTATCTTCGTCAGACAAGTTATATCTATGATTGAAATCGATGAAAATTCATTAAAGAGATATTATAGTATTGGTGAAGTTGCCAAATTATTTGAGATCTCCACATCCCAGATTCGCTTCTGGGAATCCGAGTTTGACACTTTAAGTCCTGTAAAAAACTCAAAAGGTGACAGAAGGTTCACCCCTGATAATATCCAGCAATTAAAATTGATCTTTGAACTGGTAAAGGAGAAAGGCTATACTATAGCTGGAGCTAAACAAGAGCTGGCCTCCAAATCCGGATATTATAAAAAGAAAGCGGATACGATCGATAAGCTAAAAAAGATGAGATCTTCACTACAAGAAATTATAAACGAATTATAAAAGGGAGCTTTGTGCTCCCCTTTTTTTATTCTACCATTGCCATTTCAGGTCGGCTATGTATCACCTCAAGCGTATGAAGTGTTGCAGCAACAGTTGATAATGGCAATGCTATCAGAAAGCCAAATACGGTCATCAACATACCTATATAAGGAATCCCGTTCCCCAGCGCTACACCTTTATTATCTTTCATAAACTGCACAGAGCCTTTATAACTATAATAACGTTCTAAAGTAAAGTCCATATTTGCTGCACCACCATAATAAGCCTGAACTAAAAACAACAGGATAGCGGTAACAGGCGGAATAAAGAAACTAAGCAGGAAAATCACAAAGGACCAGAACAATTCTCGAATCAACAATCTTACGGCTATTCGTAACCCACGAATCAGATCTGATATAAACTTATCCATGCGAAAACCATCCGATTTTCTTCCTGTAACAATCTGATCTACTTTTTCGGATAATAGAGACATAAATGGAGAAGCAATAACCATAACGATATGCTTCATGAGAATGATCAATAAAAACCAGACGAATATTTCTCCAAGAGCACCTCCTATTGATGAGAGCCCTTTTCCAATTTGTTCAGCAAAAAACCAGTTTTCTGGATAAACATCTCCCAACCAATTCTGAATTCGGTCTACCAAACCAGAACGTGTTTTAAAGGTAGTCAATATGATTAATATCGAAGCTAGCGTGGGGACAAGAAAGTACATCCACAAGTTATGCTTGAATAACATTGTAAATGCATTTGAATAGTAGGAAAGTCCCTTGAAGGTATTACGGACCATTTTTTTATGGGTAATTTAAAGAATATTCCCAGAAGAGCATCTATTTTTCTATGAGCTAATCGTACTTATCGACAACTTTAATTTTTGCTTTCCCTATCATTGATTATTTTTGCAAAAAATTAATTAGATGAAATTCTCAATACATAAAGAAGGATTCAAAATATCAGCATGGAGTTTACTCCTTTTTCCACTGATCACTTTTGGTGCTTATATGATACACCCAATCCTTGCACTTGTGCTTGGCTTTGGATTATTCGTACTTCTGGTACTGATTCTTCAGTTTTTTAGAAATCCGGAAAGAATTATACCTACTCAGGATGATAATGTAATCTATGCACCAGCAGATGGCAAGGTGGTAGTAATCGAAGAGGTTGAAGAAACGGAATACTTCAAAGACAAAAGAATCCAAGTCTCTATATTCATGTCACCACTAAATGTGCACGTGAACAGATATCCATTCTCAGGAATCGTTAAATATTTTAAGTACCACCCTGGAAAATATCTGGTTGCCTGGCATCCAAAATCTTCGACTGAAAATGAACGTAGCACCATGGTTTTGGAAAATGAACATGGGAAAATTTTGGTAAGACAAATCGCCGGAGCAGTTGCAAGAAGAATAATCTCTTATGCAGAAGAAGGTGCTCAAGCAAAACAAGGAACAGACTTTGGATTTATCCGATTCGGATCAAGAGTAGATATCTTCTTCCCATTGGATGCTAAAATCAAAGTGAATATTGATGATGTTGTAAAAGGAAACCTGACAACAATCGCCGAATTCAAATAATAAAAAAAGGACACAATTTGATTGTGTCCTTTTTTTATGCCCTGGACTTTATGATTCTGTTTACAGAACTTAATAAAGCAAAAGCAATTATCCCTTTGATTAATGCGCCAGGTAAGAAAGGAAGGATGCCTTTACTTAAAGCCACATTCCAATCCAAGAATTTCAATAATCGCATATAACCTAGCAGTAAAATAATACTTGTAGACATTAAAACACCTAAAGCAGTTCTAGATACCTTTACTTCCTCTTTAGGATTATTAAACCAACCCAT
>OMKD01000247.1 GCA_900299495.1 Sphingobacteriales bacterium | reverse complement strand
TGAGTCATGTTGTTAATGAAATCCTTTTGCAATTCGGAAAGTCTTTTTTGGCGAAGTATAACACGCATAGAGAACATGAAGAATAAGATAGTAATCAAGAGTATACCGCTGAGTATTATGGTAGCGGACATAGAACTTAGTATTTCAAAAGTTCTATTGGGAAATCTTACTCCAAAATAATAGGTGTATTCATCATATATCAGTAAAGGATCGTCCTCCCTGACTGGAAGTTCCCGATTGGGATCGAGGCTGAGTATGTCATGGTAGATCATTTGATTATTTGCACAATCGTATATCCCATATTCGAATTCTTCATTTAGTCCCACAGCGGTAAATTCCCTTAGCAGAAAATGCTTTAAATTATTGGCATTAATCACATCATTCACATTTACTACAAAGTAGTTTGATGCGGGTTGCTTGATAATATTATAGTCGGGGAGCGGACTTCCGATCTTTTCAAACTCTCGGGCAACCTTATTTAAAGCGTAATAAGACTTTTCAGTAAATTCCTGATAATTGGTCTTGTAGCTTTTAATTAACCAAAATGTCTGTAGTCCCATAATAGCGACTATGGTTAGTACTCCAAAACCGATTATTCTAAATATTACTCTGTTATTCATTTAAAAAGGAATTAATATTACTTCCTTGTTTCGTTAACGAAAGAATTAAAACCTAAATTTCATTAAAAAAAGATAAAATTGCCAAAGCGGCCTATAAATACATATATTTCTAATCATATATCAAAATAAAAATTCATACCTTTAAACAGATACTAAGTTCAAAACATGAGAAGGCAATTTCTACTAGTTTTCTTTACCTTTCTATTTATAATTCCTAGCAATATTATTGCTCAGGGAGAAACCAATCCGTTCGAACTAGTATTTAGGTTAGATTCTATTGAGATTACTACACCCTCAAAGGCTCCTGTGCAATTTACAACAGATAATCCATTTGATATTGTAAGGGTTACAGTTTTAGATCCTGAGGTCCGCCAGAAAGCACAATTAGAACAAGAGAAGGCCATAAAGTTGGAAGAGGCAGATGATGAGGATAGAATTCAATTCATTCTGTTAATGTCTTCTTTAGCATTTTTGGTATTTCTGTTTACCCTCTTCAGAGGATTTATTCGAAAATCCATCCGTGCATTTTACAGTGATAATTTATTGAGACAATTTAAGCGGGATATGCGAATAGGAATTGATCTTCCTTATATCCTGTTGTTCTTTAATTATTTATTGAATTTGTCAATTTTTGTGTTTTTTAAGTTTAAAGAATACAGGTTGCCAGATTACAATCTGTATCTACAGTTTTTTATACTCTTTGGATCAATAGTTTTAGTTCATTTTGGCAAACAGCTTCTGCTAAATTTTACAGCCTTTTTGTTGCCTATTCAAAAAGAAATTGGCCTTTATAATTTCACAATTGTAGTTTTTGCTGCGGTATTTGGAATTCTTATCATTCCTTTCAATGTTGTTGTTCTGTATGGACCTGCAGATTCAGTAGATCTCGTTCAAAACAGTTTGATAGGCTTGTTTGTCTTGATGCTGATTTTTAGGTGTTTAAGAGCTTTATACCTTAGTTCTAGATTTTTATTGCTAAATAAATTCCACTTTTTATTGTATATTTGCAGCGTCGAAATAGCTCCTGTAATGATCTTAATTAGATTGATTTTTTAAGGGAATTCAGGAATTCAGGAATTCGGAGTATATAGTTTATAAGCAAAAATTGTTTTTGAATGTCTGTAGATATTGAAAATGTAAACTTAAGTAGATATAAGGAGGTAAAAACGATTCTTGTATCCCAACCAAAACCGGAAAGATCACCATATTACAATTTAGAAGAAACTTATGGGCTTACTATCGATTGGAGACAGTTCATCCATGTAGAACCTGTAGATTCTAAAGATTTTAGAAAGACAAAAATCAAGCCGGATGATTATACGGCGGTGATCTTTACCTCTAAACTATCAATCGATCATTATTTTAGAATCTGTGAAGATCTTCGCATCAAAGTCTCTGGAGACATGAAGTACTTCTGTCTGACGGAGGCAATAGCGAATTATTTACAGAAATTCATTACTTACAGAAAACGTAAAGTTTTTGTAGGTAAACGAACTGTGATGGATTTAGAGGCAGCTTTTATGAAGCATAAGGACAAAGAGAAATTCCTTTTACCTTGTTCGAATCTAGGTTCTAAAAATGTTTCAGGATTTTTAGACCGAAACGGCTTTGACTGGAAGGATGCTATGATGTACCGCACGGTAAGTAGTGACCTTTCTGATCTTAGTGATGTTAAATATGATGTGCTAATCTTCTTTAGTCCTTTAGGTATTAAATCACTTTATGAAAACTTTCCTGAGTTTACTCAGGATTCCACAAGAATTGCAGTTTTTGGCTCTTCAACGAGCAAGGAAGTAGAAGATAGAGGTTTGATAACAGATATTAAAGCTCCAGCACCGGAGGTGCCATCAATGACGATGGCTCTAGAAAATTATTTGAAAATATCGAACGCGAAATAAAAAAGGGATGCTCATGCATCCCTTTTTTATTTAATCAGATGTTCTGATTCTTGTATTTTCCTGTATCCAACATCCAACTCTGAATGCCTGTCCGTTTTGTAATGAACGGAAGAAGAGATCCTCTTTAGATGGCATAAATCGAGCATATTGCCCTATTAGTTTGTTGGCTTCTGCACTAACAGATGGATCAATCTTTTTCGCATAATTCCACTTATCGATAGCAGGCCATACTACAATTTGACTGTCCCAGCCTGTACCAGGTCCACATAAAGGTCCGCTTGAGGCATATAACCTTCCGATCAATAGATATGGTTCGCCCCAATTAGGTCTTTGTTGAGCTGCTTTTAGCGCATATTTTCTAGCCTGTGAGAAGTTCTTTAAATGGGCATAGTAAATTTTACTGATAATGAAGTTGACTTTAGATTTGTCTTCATCCGTTTCTTCTAATTCCTCAGCTTCAATAAAGGCGTCGATTGCTTCTCTGAAAGAACTTTCTTTCAATAGATTATAAGCAACTTTGAGTTCTTTATCCTCAACACAAAGATCATTCGCAGCAGCTATTAACCTTTGATATCTTGGATCCTCTTTTGCACATTCGGCCCAATTTAATCGAATGTAGAGGGTTTGAATGACCTCACAATTTGTGCTATCTTCTAAAAACTCGTTATAGTATTTATCAACGTAGTATTCACAATCATAGAACCCTTTGATGGTTTCAAATGCTTCTAGCCTCTGAGGAACATAACCTTCAATGATTTTCCAACTCTCACATGCTTCACCTTTGCAAGTGCTTAGCCCCTCTTCCAAAATAGAGACTACAAGGTCAGCTTTTTCAATAGCTTCTTCTTTGGAGATGTGACCTTCATTGAATAAATCTACCAATACAGAAGTAAAGGGATTTAAAATAAAATATTGTTCCGTGCTTTGGTCTTCCTTCAGTGCCTCATTAAACAATTGGTAGATCTCTTTTTTGCTTGCCATATCCGGATATTTAAAAAAGAGATCAAATGCTTTCTGACCTTTAATGCTAGTTGCGGTTTCCGGATAACATTTGGCAGATTCTTCATATAGGCTAAAGATCCTATTTAAGTATTGAGCCTTTGTAATTGAATCTTCAGTACCAAGTGCTAGTCTTTCATAGAAGAAAATACCATCCATGAAGACATCATTTCTCTTGCCGTCTGCTGCAGGTGCTTCAGTATAAACCTTATTCCATAATTCAAATGCTTCTTCATAATTTTCATATTCTATATAGTCCTTATAGATTATGTAATTGGAACGGGTATCGTCAGGATCAAAGGCATCCTCAAAATTCTTACATGGACTCAATTGCTCTGCTTCTTCTTCAATAGGAGCAGCCTGATCAGTTTCTTGGATTACCTGAGCTGTTTTTGGTGTACAAGCCCAAATACCCAGGATTAAGAAAAAGTAAAATGGAATAAATCTTTTCATCATTATTGGTTTATACTAAAATAGCCACTTTCAAAACTAATGAAAGTGGCTATTTTATTACAATAAAACTAAAATCTTATTGGTAACGAATTTTAACTTTTTCACCAATCCAACAGTTTACTTTTACTGTCTTTCCTTCTTTGATTCCTCTCTGGAAACCATCTTCAAGACTAGGAATGAAGTTTCTGTAATTAGCTATTTTCTTGTTAGCCTCTGATTCGATCGATGAATCAATATTCTTAGCATACTGATATTTGTCAATTGCGGCAAGTACAGCCAAAGAATTATCCCAGTTATTACTTCCACATGTTGAAGAAGAACTAGCATAAAGATCACCAATCAATAGGTAGGGTTGACCCCAGTTTGATTTCATCCCTGAAGCTTTGAGAGCAAGACTTCTAGCTTTGGAGTATTGCTTTAGCTTACGACCAGAGATTGATGCCATTGAGAAATAGTACTGGGCCAATGTCTCTTCGTTGTTTTCTCCAGCTATCTCTTTTTCTACAGCTTCTTCGTATTTAGCAAAAGCACCTGTATAATCTTCATTTTTATAAAGATCTGCAGCATGAGCAGCAGGATTTTCAGCATAATATGCTTCAAGTTTTGCAGCATTGATCTCTGCAGCAAGTGTTTCGTATTTTGTATTTACCTCAACAAGGAAAGCGTCATCATCTGCACACCCTTGCTTTTTCATGGTTACTACCATATACTTTAAGTACTCAACATCTTCTTCACCTGCTTCAAAATCAGGACGGAATTTGTTTTGGTAGTAATTACAATCAAAAATTTGAGATGCTATAGTTTCGTATTGTACTTTTACATTTTCCCATGCACTTGTGTAATACTCTGCATAAGGATCCTTATCAGCAACTCTAGCATCGTGTATTTTCTCTAGACTCAAGTATACGTTTCTTGTCTTTTCAGCGTCGATGAGTTCATTTTGATAGTTGTATACTGCCGCATATCCATAAGGAATGAAAACAGAGTACTCTACCTTATCGCCCATGATTTCGATCGATTGCTCTACAGTTTCCATAAGTTTTGAATATGGAGTTTGTAGGTAGTAGAACATATCGAATGCAAGGTTAGCAAGAGAAACTCCCTTGTTATCAGGGAAACAAACCATTTCTTCTTCATGTAACTTCTGAACCATTGCTACATACTCTTGTCTTTTGGTAGCATCAGTTTCATTTTGAATAAAGTTAATGTAGATATCCCTTCCATATTGGTATACATAAGCGTCCTCACCAGAACCTCCAGGTGATTTAGTGTATACATCTTGCCAGTATGGTAATGCATCTGAGTAACTTTCAGAATCGATAAAATCCTGAAGTACTGAGTATGAACCCATAATGTCATCTTTTTCCTCATGAGATTCCCAAGTCTCACATTGGGCACTAGACTCTGTTTGGAAGCTGAAGAAACATAATACTCCCAAGATAAAAGCCATTCCTAATTGTTGCTTTTGCATTTTAATAAAATTTACGTTTAAAGAACCAAAGGTTATCATTTAAGGTGAATCCTATATTTATTTTGGCATAATTCTCCATAATGTGATTAGGATCGCCAAATTGTCCCATTTCAAGACTTAAGTTTACTGCTGAAACCTGTTGCCTTGGAAGACGTATTGGAAGTCCTACACCTAAGGTGATGCCGATATTCCTTAAATTGGTGTCAATGACTCTGTAGTCATTTTCATATACAAAGCCCGCTCTGTATCTGATACGCTTTGCATATACGTTGTATGAATTCGCATCTGGGGTAAATTCTATACCACCATTTATACGATTTGCATCGCTCAAACTCTCACTTCTTAATGGATTAACAAATTCAGACCAAAAAGTTTGAGAGAAATCGAAACCAAATTTCAATTTTGAGCTATTCTGATAAATGAAACCGACTGTATATGAGGCCGGTAGATTAGATTCAATGATTTCGTTTTCATTGTATACCAAGGTATCTATTGCTATTGTAGGGTATAATGTATTAGTAGAAGTGTATAATTGGTTAACATTGAATTTAAGATCACTTCCAAGGTTACCATATGCACCTAAAACTAATTTCTTACCATTTTTTGTGCTCTTTTCCCCTTCAACACTGCTTTTAAAATTGATAGTATATTGCATACCTGAACTTAGTTGCCAGGATCTTACACTATAATCATCAATAAATCTATTGATATACGTATTAAACTGCGAAGGTAAATTGATCAATCTTGTTTGATTGATATTACCTATATACCTGTTAACGTTAAAACCGAAAGCAAAATTGTTTATCTTGAAACCATTACCCCAGTTCAGTCGGTAGGTTCCTCCCTCTCCTGTAAATCTGTTATCCACAGATCCTATTTGATTAATGTCTTCAACATTTTGGATATTATATCCAACAGTGGAATATGGTGAAACTCCAAATTGCATACCCCATTGAAGCTTTCTTTGTACACGTTCAAGACTTGCATTTACAGGATTGAATATTGGAAAAGAAAGTGCGATTGTTTTCAAATTACCTGAATAGGCATTAGCTGTGTTATCGCCCTCACTCATTTTTGTGATTTCAGCATTGAAGCCAAATTCGTAAGATGTTGCCTGCAAATAAGCAAGTGAAGCAGGGTTCAGACTATTCGACTGATAGGCATCATTAAATCCAGCACTCAAACCACCAAATCCTAGATTGGCTGTATAGGCTAACGAACTAAGATCTCCCAAACCCATTCTTGAGTATGGTGAATTATCCTTAGGTTGAGCCAACAATAGTTGTGAATAAAATAAGCTTATGAATAGGAAAATTAATGGTTTATTTCTCATTGACATTATGTATCAAAATTTTACTCAGCCCTTCTAAAACTAGATTTGGGCGTACAAATATCTTCTTTTTAAGGTACTCTACCAAATAATTTGAATCTCCACCTGTTATAAATACATCAATAGGGGTGAATTTCTCATTATAGTTTTGGATGAATCCCTCAATTTCATGACAAATCCCTTGAAGTATGCCAATTTCAATAGCTTCGTTAGTCGTCCTTCCAAAGTCCGAAACAAGATTGTTTGGACCTAATTTTGGAAGTTTGTCCGTAAAGGCATTTACCGCTCTAAACCTCATATTTAAACCAGGTGAAATATTACCACCTAGATATCTGGAGTTTTGAACAAGTAAATCATATGTGATACAAGTACCTGCATCAATCACCAATGCATTTGTTGTTTGCCCAAATACACCCATAACTGCTGCTAACCTGTCCAGTCCAAGTGTTTCCGGACTTTGGTATTCATTTGAAATCGGCAAAGTTGTTTTATGATCAAACTGAATCAGCTTTGTTTTTGATTCTAAAAGTTGGATCGTTTCAACATCAATGGATCGTACAGAAGAATAGATAGTATATTCTACAGAATGGTTGTATAGAAGACTGGAAATTTCATTTAATACATGTTTTGCATCGAAGGCATGAAAATGTATTAGATTTCCATCTTTAAAAATTCCAGTCTTCCAACGAGTATTTCCAACGTCTATGCATAAGTGCATGGTCGTAGTTTTAGTGTTTGAAGTGTCTAACACCAGTCATTACCATCGCAAGATTATTGTCATCGCAATAGTCAATGCTTAATTGGTCTTTTATGGATCCTCCGGGTTGGATTACAGCATTTATTCCAACCTTATCCGCAATCTCAACACAATCAGGGAATGGGAAGAAAGCATCGGAGGCCATCACAGCACCAGTCAAATCAAATCCAAAGTGTTTAGCTTTAGTGATAGCTTGTTTCAATGCATCTACACGACTGGTTTGTCCACAACCCATACCTAATAACTGATTTCCTTTAGCAAGTACAATGGTGTTACTCTTAAGGTGCTTAGCACACTTACTCGCAAATAATAAATCATCCATCTGAGTACCACTAGGCAATGATTTAGTAACGACCTTCATATTGTGCTCAGACTCCATGGTAAGATCTGTATCCTGAACAATTACACCATTCAATAGGCTCTTGAATGATTTCTTCTGAATATTCCAGTGCTTGATCTCTAATAATACCCTTTTAGACTTCTTGGTCAATAGCTCTTTAGCATCCTTGCTGAATGAAGGTGCAATTAGAACTTCATAGAATAACTTATCAATTTCTTGAGCCGTAACTAAA
This sequence comes from Sphingobacteriales bacterium, assembly GCA_900299495.1. Taxonomy (GTDB): domain Bacteria; phylum Bacteroidota; class Bacteroidia; order Chitinophagales; family Saprospiraceae; genus AM-2324. The sequence goes on along the minus strand of OMKD01000247.1, from coordinate 7,508 downwards.
TCAATTTCAGTATTTGAAATTAATATGCCTCCAAATGCGGATACTGGATCAGCAGCAAGTGCAGCATGCCATGCTTCAAGCAGGGTATCTCTAGTTGCAACACCGCATGGATTGGTATGTTTAAGTACTGCAAAAGTAGGAGCGTCATCTTTGAATTCACGCATAAGCCCTAAAGCAGCATCTACATCAACCAGGTTATTAAATGAAAGTGCTTTTCCACTGATTTTCTTCAACATCTCGTCCAGGTTTCCATGATAAGTTGCTGATTGATGCGGATTTTCACCGTATCTAAGCGTCTCGCCACCTTTAACGCTGCTTTTGAATGCAGGTAGATTTTGGCTACGATTGAAGTAATTAAATATTGCAGAGTCATAATGAGAACTTACTCCAAAAGCTTTGGCTGCAAGTTTCGTTCTTTGCTCTAGCGTTGAAGATCCATCCTGCTCATTTAGGATGTGCTCCAAATCTGAATATTCATCTTGTGAAGGAATGATGACTACATCATTAAAATTCTTAGCTGCACCTCTGATTAAGGCAATGCCGCCAATATCTATTTTTTCGATAATCGCTGCTTCATCATTAGTTGATGCTACAGTTGCTTCAAATGGGTAAAGATCTACAATTACCAAGTCGATCGTTGGTATCTCATATTTGTTTAATTGCCCAAGATGATCCTCTTCTCTTCTTGCTAGGATTCCACCAAAAACCTTTGGATGAAGTGTCTTAACACGGCCATCTAAAATAGATGGATAACCTGTAAGTTCTTCTACTGGGTTTACCTTTCCACCCAGTCCTTCAATGAATTTTTGTGTCCCTCCAGTAGAGTAAATTTTAATATCCTGCTCGATCATTTTGTTGATAATCGGTTCCAGGCCTTCTTTGTGGAATACAGAAACTAAAGCTGATTTTATCTTTTTCATGCAGCGATTAATTCAGAATAAATAGTTTATTGAAAATAAATCTAATAGAAAGGGAATTCCCATATAGATTATATGGAATACAAAGTTAGCTAACTTTTTGATTTCAACGATAATTTGAACTCAACTAAAATAAATATTAACCATAATGTTAAAATTTTGCATCATTTATACATAAATGAAATTCTTTACTTTATAAAGGGGATTATTCAGAACTAAAAATTATCGTATGAAAAAGATAGTTTCATTGCTTTTGTTTCTAGGGGTTTCAACAACGCTTATTTATAGTCAAGCCAGCATATGTGCAGTAGTTGATTTTAAAGGAGCCGCATTGGAAAATGCCAAAATTTATGTGAAATCCGATAAAGGAATTGAGAGCTTTTATGTTACAGATAGCCTGGGAATAGCAGTTATCAATGGATTGAATCCAGGTACATATAATTTATTCATTTCAAATGATTCTAAATCACTATCTGCAACCTTTATGGAAATTAAGCTCAGTACAGCTTCTTTTTACATAGATAGATTTTCTCTTTCCAATAAAATGGAAAACATTTTTGTAAAGAAAGAAGAGGAATGGGTATACAGTCCTCCCGCTAAGGACGATGTATATTTTGAAGATTCAGTAGGTGCTGTTCCTGCAAGTGCTGTTAGAAGCTCAAGAAGAGACGAGGCCGTAAGTTATTATGCAGACGAGATGCCTGCGGAGCCTGCAAAAATGGTTATGGGTATGGAGTCTGCTGATATGGGTTCGGCAAAAAGGTCTGTTCCCGAACCTATTGGAGGCACTGGAAATCAGAACCAAAGAGCTGGACAATTAACCGCTTCAGAATGGTCAGATTTAGAGAACTGGGACCTATGGTCAGATCAGGTTAATGAGGAATTCTTAGAGTTTGCCGAAGTATGGAATTTAAAGCCTCAATTCAGAACTAGTATTCAACTTAAAAATAGGAGTGATCAGGCTTTGGTACATGCACTTGTGCAGCTTATTGGAGATGGTGGAAAAGTATTAGCTATTGGAAGAACCAATAATAAAGGAACAGCTGAGTTGTTTTCTGAGGAAGCTATTAAGGGAAAGGTGAAACTGCTTATTGATTATATGGGAGCTTCATTTACGCTTAATAATGTTAAGTCAGATTCTTCAATGGATATAAAACTAAGAACACCTTGTAATAATAGTAATGCTGTTGAAATTATGTTTGTTGTTGACGCAACTGGTTCTATGGGGGATGAGATCAATTATTTAAAGGCAGAGGTTCAGGATGTGATTCAACGTATTACAGATCTTGATAAGAATAAGGAGGTTAGAAGTGGTGCGATATTTTATCGAGATCATACGGATGCTTATTTAAGCAGGAGAAAGGAGTTGAGCACAGATGTTGCTTCCTTGAATACATTTATTCAGGATCAGGCTGCCGGAGGTGGTGGTGATTTCCCTGAAGCATTGGATTATGCTTTGGATGAATTGACGAATAATATTAATTGGTCGTCAGAAGCAATCACAAAACTTGCTTTTTTGATTTTAGATGCTCCGCCGCATGAAGATTCCGCTTCAGTTCAACGTATAACAGCAAGTGTAAAACGTGCAGCAGAGATGGGTATAAGACTTATACCAGTTACAGGCTCAGGTATTAATAAGAGTACAGAGTACTTAATGAAAGCCCTTGCGATAAGTACAAATGGTACCTACCTTTATCTGACCGATGACTCTGGAATAGGCGGTAAACACTTAGAGGCATCCAATGATAAATCTGATGTGGAATTTTTAAATGATCTTATGGTGCGAATTGTGAAGGAAATGATGGAGGTGGATTGTTTTGAAGCAAATCCAAATGCAGATGATATTGTAAATGATTGGGGTAATAATATTGGCTTCAGCATATTCCCAAATCCAACAACAGATTATTTGAATTTGGAATTAGATGAAGATGTGGATGGCGTTCGAATTATTGATCTTCAAGGTCAAACTATAAAAGAGTTTGGGTCCCTTGGGCAAGGTTTTCACCAGTTTGATCTTGTCAATATTAAGTCAGGAACCTACTTCGTTGTAATCAGTAAAGGGACCGAAACCTATGCACTGAAATTAGTTTGTACCAATTAGAAAGCTTTAATCAGATAAACTTGTTTATTAATCGAAAAGAATTCGCTCACATATCTTCCTAAGATATATTTGTAATAGCAAGTGTTTAAAGATTAAAGGTTATATATTAATTCAGATTTTAATGATTGCAAAATGGAGCTCCTAAGTGCTCCATTTTAGTTTAAGTACTTCGCGACGATAGGGAGTCTTCTTCCCATACCAAATGCTTTATCACTTACTCGTAGCACCGGGGCAGTTTGATATCGTTTAAATTCATTCCTATTGACCAGACCCAGGGTTCTTTTAACAAGGGCTTCATCAAATCCCATCGCAATGATTTCTTTTGGACCTTTTCGGTTTTCGATATATTCAAAAAGAATACTATCCAGGATATCATAATCGGGTAAGCTATCACTGTCTTTTTGATTCGGTCTTAATTCTGCAGAAGGTGGTTTGGTAATGATATTTTCTGGAATAACTTCACCGTCCTTATTAATATGTCTGCACATTTCAAAGACCTCAGTCTTGTATAGATCACCGATCACAGATAGTCCTCCACACATATCTCCATAAAGCGTACCGTAACCTACGGCTAATTCACTTTTATTGGAAGTGTTCAGAAGTATATGACCCAGTTTATTTGAAATAGCCATCAATAAGACCCCTCTACTTCTTGATTGTAGATTTTCCTCTGCCACATTAAAAGGACGATCTTCAAATAGTGGGCTCAACTGTTCCATAAATTGATCGTAAATCGGGCTTATTTCAATAATATTATGATCGATGCCAAGATTGTTGACTAACTCGATTGAATCTGTAATCGAATGATCAGATGAAAACTGAGAAGGCATTAAAACAGCTTTAACATTGTCCTTGCCAAGCGCTTGAGTGGCTAAAACTGTAACTAGAGCGGAGTCTATACCTCCGGATAAACCAAGGACAGCTTTTTTCAGACCTAATTTTGCAAAATAATCGCTGATACCAAGTACCAAGGCTTGACGCATGTTCTCCATTTTGCTGTGCTCCGGTAATTGCTCAGTCTCAACTTGTTCAATTTCGTGTAGATCGTAAACTCTGATATCCTGCTTGAATAAATCCAATTCATCTACGATGACTCCCTTTGAATTGGCAACCAAAGAACCTCCGTCAAAGATTAACTCTGTTTGTGCTCCAGCATGATTAGCATAGAATAATGGTGTTTTATATCTCAGTGTATTTGCTTTTACAATTTGTCTTCTTTCTTCTACATGTCCATAGGAGAATGGAGATGCAGATAGGTTTAAAATCAAGTCTGGCTGTTCTTTTTCATATTCATCCAAGGGACAAGTTGTATATAGTGGATTTTCATTTCCGATATTCCAAATGTCCTCACAGATGGTAAGTGCAATTTTTTTGCCTTTGAATTCTACTATATTAAAATCAGTAGCAGGTTCAAAATAGCGGTATTCATCAAATACATCATAGGTAGGTAAGAGGCATTTGTGTTGAATGTGCTGTATTTCATTATTGTAAAGGAAATAGGCAGAATTATATAGGTCTTTACCTTCTGGCACAGGATTGACACTTGGAGCCCCAACGACTATGGCAATATCTCCTGAAACGGATTTTAAGGTATCTATGGTCTGATTAGATTTTTGAATAAAATCATCAAATTCAAGAAAGTCTCTTGGTGGATAACCGCAACAGGCTAATTCGCCAAAAAGAATAAGATCAGAATTTTTGCTTTTGGCCTGATCTATGGCACCAAGCATAGCTTGCAGGTTTTGATTGAAATGACCGATATGATAATTCAGTTGTGCAATTGCGATTTTCATCCTGAAAGATATTTGTTGAATTTATTCTTGAGACAGAGAGTTATTATTTTAACCAGTGCCAAGTAATTTTTGTTAATTTGCGATAAATAAACTTTATCTTATAGTTTATAAAAGCAAAAGTAAGAAAATCATTAAACCCCTCTTTTTAAATGGGAAAATTTGTTGTTTCAGCTCGGAAGTACAGACCAAATAGATTCGTAGATGTCGTAGGTCAGGAACATGTATCTCAGACTTTGAAGAACGCTCTTCAAAATGATCATCTTGCGCATGCATTTCTTTTTTGTGGACCTAGAGGAGTTGGCAAAACTACCTGTGCGAGGATTCTTGCAAAGGTGCTGAACTGTACAAATCTTACCGAAGAGAAAGAGCCGTGCAATGAATGTGAAAGCTGTACTTCATTTAACAAAAACAATTCGTTCAATATAGTTGAGTTAGATGCGGCCTCAAATAACAGTGTAGAGCACATCAGAGCGCTCAATGAACAGGTTCGCTTTCAGCCACAGCAAGGGGAGTACAAAGTGTTTATCATTGATGAGGTTCATATGTTGTCCCAAGCTGCTTTCAATGCTTTCTTGAAAACATTGGAAGAGCCTCCTGCACATGCCATTTTTATTCTTGCTACTACAGAAAAACATAAAATCATTCCTACGATTTTATCTCGTTGCCAAATCTTTGATTTTAAAAGGATTCAAATCAAGCGCATTGTAGATCATCTTCAAAATATCTGTAGTCAGGAGGGTATTCAGGCAGAAGAGGATGCACTGCATATTATAGCTCAAAAAGCTGATGGTGCATTAAGAGATGCCTTATCCATTTTTGATCGAATAGTGAGTTATTCAGGGGATTCCATTAAGTATGCAGATGTCATTTCAAATCTGAATGTACTTGATCACGATTATTTCTTCAAGTTTGTGGATGCCATGCTTGTAGAAGATATGTCGCAGGTGCTTTTGTTGTTTAATGAAGTGCTCGATAAAGGGTTTGAAGGAGATATTTTCATTAATGGTTTGTCGGAACATATTAGAGATCTGTTGGTATGTAAAGACAAAGAAAGTCTTGCCTTGTTAGAGTGCAGTGACAATCTTCGAACACGATACATGAATCAGGCTAATACAGCCTCCTCTTCATTCCTATTATCTGCCTTGCAACTATCTACTTCAGCGGATGTAGAGTATAAACAAGCTAGAAACAAGCGACTGTTGGTTGAGGTTATGCTTATGAAAATAAGTAACCTAAGCAGTCTTCTTGAGGCTTCCATAACCGGTCAGGTACTGGTTAGTGAAAAAAAAAACAGTAATGCCGTCGAGCTAAGCCCTGTTGAAGAAGTTAAGCCAGTTGATAAGGTAAATAGCGTTGAAAAAAAGGCAGAAGAAACAGTGTCCAAAGTTCAACCTGCAGAAATTGAACAACCCTCTACTCCAGAGGAGGATTCACCCAAACCCAAAAAGAAAAATGTCAAACTTTCAATAGGAAACCTATCCTCTTTGGAAACTTTAGACAAGGAAGTCGAGCAGGTTAAAGAAAAAAAATTCCGATCTGTAGAAGAAATTTCTCTCGAAGATGTCAGTAAATACTGGGGTATTTACACAGAAAAAGTAGAATCTGACATAATTAAGCAAAGTTTAAAGGGTGCGGTCTTGTCTTTATATAATAATTTTTTGAATATTAAGGTTGCTTCCAATCTTCAACGCGCGGATATCGAAAAGGAAAAGGATCTGATGATTTTTATCCGGGAGTCTTTAAATGTTAAAGATCTCCAATTGAAAATCGAAGTTGAAGCGAAAGCACAAGACAATAAACCGGTGATCAAGAAAAACCTGACTGTTAAAGAAAGATATTTGCAAATGAGGGAGGTTAACCCAAAACTCACTGCTTTGCAAAAAAGATTTTCCCTGATGCCGGACGAATAGACACTTAATCGAGAGATGCCCATAACTAAACTATCGGTATGGGATATTGGAATGAAAGCATGAATACTAATTTTTTAGCGTATTTTGAAAAGGAAAAAATACAGGATTCCTTATTTGAAGAACATACGCTGGGTAAAGGCGCCGTGTTATACGACGTTGCCGAACTGGCGGAAAATATCTTTTTCGTAAAATCCGGTGCATTCAAAGCTGAATGTAGTTATCCTTCCGGTCGAAAATTCATAAAAGAAATATACACCCAAGGAGAAATCTTTGGTGAACTGGGACTATTTAATGCCTATTATCTGGAGTCTGCAATTGCATTGGAAAAATCCGTTGTGCTATCAATTGCAAAGAATGACTTTAAGCGTTTAATGGCAGAGCGATTGCACGTCAATTCAATGATCAATTTTTTGGTGGGGCAACGTAGAATTCAATTGGAAAAGCGTCTTGAAAACCTTGTCTTCAAAGACAGTAAAACTCGAGTTGTAGAATTCCTGCTTATGATGGCAGATCAGAAAGGTCGAATTGTTGGCTTTGAAAAAGAGGTAAAGATAAACCTTACGCACCAGGACATTGCACGCATCAATTTTACTTCAAGACAGAAAGTAACCATCCTCATGAATGAGCTAAAGTCTAAAAAAATTATATCTTTCAATCGAAGACGTATTTTATTTAGGGATTTAGATCAGCTCAGAGCCGAACTGAATCCGGCTATGATGATGACCAGTGAGTAAAAACAATCCATTCCAAAAGGCGCTAGAAGCACTAAACGAGAAACAAAGAGAGG